>JAFDAW010000001.1 GCA_019313605.1 Deltaproteobacteria bacterium | reverse complement strand
GAAGAGACGGTGCTCGCCTGGGGCGACGGTGTCGGGATCCTGCTCTCCCTCGCCATGCAGTTCACGATCGCGATGGGGCTGATCTCGCCTCACCTGTAAGGATCTGAAGAATGTCATAACCTCTGCGGCGGGCCTTTGCAGTTGGCCCGGGGGATCAAAACGGATGAACATCGTCATCGTGGGGGCCGGGCGGGTGGGGCAGACCCTGGCCGAGAAGCTTGCGCGCGACGGACACGATGTGTCCTTGATCGAAGACGATTCGGCCAAGGTGCGGGCGCTTTCGGAGACGCTCGACGTTCAGCTGCTCGAGGGAAACGGCGCGACCGCCCCCGTACTGCGCCGGGCGGGGATCGAGAAGGCGAACCTCGTCGTTGCGGTGACCGACCACGATGAAGCGAATATGGTTGTCGGTCTGTTGGCGTCGTTCGCGTTCCACGTGCCGCGGATCGTGGTTCGACTTCGGGAAGCCGATCACGCCGAGGGCTTCGACTTGATTGGGCAGGATCACCCGGGTGAACACGTCTGGGTGAACCCGGACGTGGCGGCCGTGGATCGGATCGCCTCGCTGCTCGAAGTGCCAGGCGCGGTCGACGTGGTCTCCTTCATGGACGGCGAACTGGTCGTCGCCGGCTTCCGGATCGGCGCCAGCTCGGACTTCGTCGGTGTCCGGGTGTCGGATCTCAACCTGCTGTTCGCCGCGACTCCGACCCTGGCGGTTGCGATTCATCGCAGTGACGAATGGATCATTCCCCACGGAGGAGAGGAGATCACGATCGGAGATCTCGTCTACTTCGCGATTGCGCGCGAACACCTGGGTGACGTGCTTCCGCTGGTGGGCGCGCCGAAGGACGACCGCCGCACGATCATGATCGCGGGTGCGGGGCCGATCGGCCTGGAACTCGCGCGGCGCCTGGAGGCCCGCGGCGTCCGGGCGGTCTTGATCGAAAGCGATGAGAGCCTCGCCCAGGAGGCCTCCGAGCAGCTGGGTGACGTGCTGGTCGTAAAGGGGCACGCGACCGACCAGGCGCTACTCGAAGAAGAGGACATCGACCGGGTATCGACCTTCGTGGCGGTGACGCCGGATCACGAGACGAACCTGGTCGGGGGTTTGCTCGCCAAGCGCCTTGGCGCGGGCCGCGCTGTGGTTCTCGTCGACAATCCGGCCCTGGTCGATCTCGTCAGCGACATCGGGATCGACGCAATCATCAGTCCGCGCCTGCTCGTGATTGGGCTCGCCCTTCAACACATTCGCGGCGGACGCGTGCGGACCGTCGCGCAATTGCTCGAAGATCGCATCGAGATCGTGGAGGCCGAGGTCGGCAAGCGCAGCCTGCTCGCCAAGGGGAGCCTCTCCGAACTCAAGCTCCCCCGTGGCGTGTTGGTTGCGGCACTCAAACGCGGTGACCGACTGCTGGTTCCGCGGGGGGCCGATCAGGCCGAACCCGGCGATCGGGTACTGCTGATCTCGACCACCGAGAACGCTTCCAAGCTCGCCGACTTCCTCGCCGAGTAGAGGAAGTGAGCGCGGGTCACATCCGTTGAACGTACTGCGCGATCTACAGATCCTCGGTTGGCTGCTGGTCGTCATCGCAGCCGCCCAGTTGATTCCCGCAGCCGGGTCGTTGATCTGGGGCGAGCCGGCACTTCCGTTTCTCGCGAGTGCGATCGCCGCGGCCGTTCCGGGTCTGCTGATCGCCGTTGCGAGCCAACCGCCCCACGATCGATTGCGGATTCGCGACGGCTTCGTGTTGGCAGTTGGTGCGTGGTTGTTGGCTGCGTTTTTCGGAGCGCTTCCGTATGTGATGACCGGCACCCTGCATCCACTCGACGCGTTCTTCGAGAGCGTTTCGGGGTTCACGACGACTGCATCCAGCGTGGTGAGGTCGGTCGAAAGTCTTCCCCACTCGCTATTGCTGTGGCGCTCCATGACCCAATGGCTCGGCGGGATGGGTGTGCTGCTGATCGCGGTCGCATTGCTTCCGTTTCTGGGTATTGGAGGCATGCAGCTGTTCGCGAGCGATGAAACGCGGAGCACGGCCGACTCGGGACGCCCCCGTTTTGCAGCGGTAGCGGGTCGCCTGTTCGGGGTTTATCTGGGACTGACCGCACTCGCTTTCGCGTTGCTCTCGATTGCGGGGCTCGGACCGTTCGACGCCCTTTGTCACGCGCTGACGGGTGTTTCGACGGGCGGATTTTCGACCCGCGACGGATCGGTGGGCAGCTTCGGCTCTCCGGCTGTGGAATGGGTGGTGATCCTCGTGATGTTCCTCGGCGCGACCAACTTCGTGATCCATTACCGGATCATCAGCCGGCGAGGGGCAAGGCTCTGGTACGACGGCGAGGTTCGCTACTACGTGGGTGCGATCGTCATCGCCAGCGCTCTACTGGGTTGGTCGCTTGCTGGCAGTGCCGATGCCTCAGCGGACCTCGCGCGCCCGGCGATCTTTCAAACCGTGTCGATGCTCTCCGGGGCGGGTTACTACAGCGCGGACTACGCGCAATGGAGTGGCTTTGCCCAGCTGATCCTGCTGGGCCTGATGGTACTCGGCGGGATGGCGGGATCGACGACGGGTGGCATCAAGAGCCTGCGCTTGCTGATCGGAATTCGCGCGCTTCGGCACTCCTTCACGATGCTGCTCCACCCCCACGCCGTGCATCGCGTGAAGTACGCCGGGCGAGCCGTTCCAGACGAAATCGTCGCCGCCATCTGGGCGTTCTTGACCGCTTATTTCGCAATTGTCGGGGTGGCCGCCGTGATCGTCGCGTTGGCGGGCTACGACCTGGTTACCGCGATCTCAGTCGCATTCAGCGTGACGTCCAACGTCGGCCCCGCCCTGGGCGCTGCAGGTCCCGGCACTCATTTCGCCGACTTCCCAGACTACGCGAAGTACGGCCTCTGCTTCTGCATGCTCGCCGGAAGACTCGACGTCTTCACAATCCTGGTCCTACTCCTACCCCGGTTCTGGCGCGTGTAGCCCGCGCAGACCTGCTGGGTGGTGCGCTGCGTACCACTGGCTGCCCGCGCAGACCTGCCGAGTGGTGCGCTGCGTATCACAGGCTGCCCGCGCAGACCTGCCGAGTGGTGCGCTGCGTATCACAGGCGGGGGCCCAGTTTACCGGTCATTTGGGATTGTGAGGCTGTCGATTGCATAGACTCTGCTACGCGGGAGTTTTGCCCGGGCAGGACGGCTTGGTGGTGCGCTGTGCTCTACGGGTGGGTTTGCGCGTGCTTAGAGGCGGACGCGGGGTTGTCTTCGGCGGCCGGCGTTTCGACCTAGCAGTGCACCCAACGCCATTCCAACGAGCACGATTCCGGCGCCCGTGATCCATTCGGGCCAGCGGGCGCCCGCCCGGAGTTCGAAGTTCTCGCGGGTGAGCTGATCGATCTCCTGTCGCTGTGTTGCGTCGTTGGTCTCGATTTTTTCGTTGGTGGTGCGCAGATCGGCGGTCTTTTCCGAAAGTTCGGCCACCTGTCTGCGGAGTTCTTCCGTGTTGCGCTCCAGGCGTTCGAGCTGGATCCGTGCGGGCGGGCTCGCCTGCAGAAATCCCGCGGACACCCATCCCTCTTTTCCCTCGGCGGTTCGGACCTTCGTCCAGCCATCGCCGCGTGTCAGGATCGTCGCCACATCGCCAGTCGTGAGGGCGCCGATGATCCGATACTGGGTACCAGCGCCGGTGCGAAGCGTCAGGGAGACTTCTTTATCCATCACCCAGGCTTCCTGGGCCTGCGCGGGCGTCGTTGAAAGCGCTGTCAAAGCGATGGTTGCGAGGATGAGCAGCGCGCGAAGTGCGAGAGCGCGGGCTGAATCGGGTCGCGGTCGGGTGGATTCTCTCAGAGTGGGCTCCAAACAATTTGGTTCGGACATCATACCCCTTCGTATCGAGAAGAGAGTGTGGCTCCCCGGGTAGGACTCGAACCTACGACTTGGCGGTTAACAGCCGCCCGCTCTACCAACTGAGCTACCGGGGAATGCTCAAGGGGTCGGATTCTAGGAGAGAGGCACCGAAAATCAATCCGCCGGGCGCTCGGGGATCGAGATCTCGACCGGCGCCGATCGAGGCGCCAGGCTCTGGTTGCCCCTCTCCAGAACGACCGTGTAGCGATAAGTCGCTCCGGGTCTGACCTCGGTGTCGACGAAGCGGTTCTCGAGCGAAAATCCGAGATTCTTGTTTTGCAGAAGTGCGGTCCGAAAGACGTGGCCGCCCAGGAAACCCTCCTCGGACCGGTCGCTCCACTCGAGGTGAACGCCATCGGGTCGAACCGTTGCAGACAGCTCATAGCGCTCGCTTTCGACCTCGATGGGATTGCCTGGGGCGCTTTCCAGGCCATCTCGGTCGATCGCGACCAACGTGTAGGAGACCCGCTGTCCGGCCCCGACCGCGGCGTCGGTCGCGATGGTTTCATCGGCGTCCAGACTCGCAACCAGCGCGGGGGAATCTTCGCCCTCGAGGGTGCGGTACAGCCGATATCCGACGAGGTCCTCTTCGACGTTGGGGTCCCACGCCACTTCGTTCGCGCCCAGGCTCTGGGCGATCGTGTGGAGCCCGATCGGGGGAAGCGGTTCGGGTTTGGTGACGGCGCGCACGGGATCGGCGGCATCGCCGAGGCCACCCTCTGCGTTTACGGCGACGATCCGATAGTAGAAGACGCGAAGGTCCCCGAGGCCGCGATCGACATAGATGGTTTGGTGGCGGCCATCGATTTCTGCGAGAAGCTCGAAGGGACCGCTCGCGGTCGGGCTGCGCTCCACCCGATATCCGATCACGTCCGGATCCGCGCTCGCCCGCCAACTCAGCGGAACCGAGCGAGGCTGGCGACTGTAGGCGCGAAGGTCCTCGGGGGCTTCCGGCGGCGGTGCGGTGGTTGCCACCGCCAGCGAAGAAGTTCGGGAGCCAAGGGTTCCGTCCGCCGAATAGGCGCGGACCCGATAGAACCAGGTGATGCCGTCTTGTCTCGGGTCGCTTTCGTCGAAGAGCGCTTCGGCATCGGGTGCGGCCGAGACGGGTGGGGTCTCGGGAACGGTTTTGCGGTCGAGGTAGGTCGTCGTGAGGCGCTCGGAGACCCTTGCCAGCTGCTCGAAATGGCCATCGCGCGCGGGCGCACGCTCGACCACGTAGCCGCCGATGTCGCCCATCAACAGCGGTTCCCATTTCAGGGGAACCATGCGCAATTCACCACTGGTCGCGCGCAGTCCTTCCGGAGCCGGAAGGTCGGCGGTGGGTTCTACGGAGAGCTCCGAGACTTCCGGTGGGGCCTCCTCACGGGGCTTGGGCAACCAGCCGAAGTCCATCGCACAACCCGATAGCGACAGCCCCAACGCGATCGCACAGATTCTCCGATGTTTGCGAAGGCCCGGCACGGATCAACGCTCCCCGCTTGCGACGTCGGGCTCCGACCGCAGGCGCTCCAGGTTTCCCAACTGGCGCACGGCGCGCGCCGCATACGCTTGCGCGCGTTCGTTGCCCGGGTCGACGAGTAATGCGCGACGCCAGGAATCGAGTGCGGACTGGAGGTCTTCGTTTCGGAAGTGGGTGCGACCCTCTTCGATCAAGACCTCCACCTGCGGCGTCAGTTTGAGGCGGGTTTCAGCCAGGTGTCGGCGCGCGCCGGTGTGGCCCGAATAGGCGTCCAGCGCCTGCAGGTCGTGGCGGATCGCAACGAAGCGGTCCCCCGAAGCCTCTGCGGCCAACGCGTTCTGGTGAAACCCCTCCGCGCGAATTTCAGCGTCGGATGCGAAGGTTTCCGGTGGCTCGAAGGCGGCGGGTTCGTTGCCCGCCGTTTGGCTCGCGCGCCGGATCGTGTCGATGTAGGACAGATACCCGCGCGCCGATTCGTTGTTCGGGTCCACCTCGAGCACCGACCGGAAGGCGCGCTCCGCGGCTGCGTGGTTGCCGTCGCTGAATCCGCGTCGGCCCACCGCTAGCAGGCGCGAGATCGAATCCTGCAATCCGTCGCGCAGCTCGCGTTCGTCGTCTTGAAGCGCGGGATCGAACGGATCGAGGGCGCGCAGCTGTTCGAGGCTCTCACCGGCTTTGGCGAGATCGCCCGCGTCGAAATCCGCCCGATACTGGGCTCTCAACGCTCGTCTCTCGCTGACGACCTTTCTCGCCAACTCCTGGACGTGCGCCAGCGTCTCGGCATCGTCGGGCTGTAGTTTGAGTGCGAGTCGATAGTTGACGATCGACTCCGCCAGTCGCTCCTTGGCCTCGAAGTAGCGCGCGCGTTGTTTGTAGCGAACGACGAGCTGTTGAAATTCCTCCTCGACGATCTCAATTCGCTCGTGCGCCTTCTCGTAACCCGCGTCGTCTTCTGGAATTGCCCGCCAGGTTTCGAGCGCTGCGAGGCGATCTCCCTCGCGGTACAGCCGCTCGCCGGCCGCGAGCGGTGTTCCGCAACCAGCCCAGGTGAGCGCTAGCAGCGCGCAGGCAATTCGCTTCACGGTTGAGACGTCGACCTGGGCGGGACAGCCGGGTTCGATTGGGAACTCGATTCCGATAGAGGAACCGCTTTGGCGTCGCCGTGAATCGAATAGACGTGAACGGGCTCTTCTCTGCCCGAGAGTTGTCGCTCTCCCTCGAAACGCATCGGTACGACGCTCCGGACGCGGCGCTGAACGGCTTCCGATACGAGGATCTCACCGCGGCGCGCCAATTTTTCGAGGCGATGGGCGACGTTCACGGGATCGCCGATCGCGGTGAAGTCCGTCCGGTGATCAGAACCGATGTTTCCGACCACGACGGGGCCCAGGTGGATTCCGATGCCGAGTTCGACCGCCAGGCGTTCGGGGGTCCCGTCCTCCTTGATCTGCTGATTTCGCTCGATGATCGCCTTTCGGATCTCGATCGCGGCGGAGACCGCCTGTACGGCGTGGTTCGGATTGGGGATCGGAGCGCCGAAATAAGCCATCACCGAGTCGCCGATGAATTTGTCGACCGTCCCGCCGTAATCGAGAATGCGGTCCGTCACCAGTTGGAAGATTTCGTTGAGCAGCGAAACGACACGCGGCGCCTGCAGCCCTTCCGCGAGATGGGTGAAGCTGCGGATGTCTACGAAGATCACCGTGACTTCGCGCTCGATTCCACTCTGCGGTTCACCGTCGGGGCCCTCGAGCAGCTGGCTCAAGACGTAATCACTCACGTAGCGGCCGAAGGCGCTCTGGATGCGCTCTTTCTGTTCGATCGAGTCACCCATCTCGTTGAACGCGCGGGTCAACTCGCCCACCTCATCGCGGGACGTGGGCGGAACGCGGACGGAGAGATTCCCAGCGGTGAGTTGTTCGACTCCAGCGCGGAGCCGGCGCAGCGGGCCCACGAGCAGGGCTACGAACGCGATTCCCGCGAGCACACCGAACATCACCACCGCAATCGCGGCGGCTGCGAGTTGCTCGGTGCTGCTCCGCACGATGGGATCGACGAGCACGGTCAGGTCGAATTCGACGTGGGCTTCACCGACGCGCACGCCGCTGTAGAAGATCGGGGCCGCTACCAACAGCCTCTTTCGGTCGCTTGATACCTGAAGCGAGTCTTCCGCTGCGGTCGCCGTTGCGACCTGGGGTGCGAGAACCGTCGCGCGCTCGGCCGGGTCGAGAGAAGCCGCCACAAGGCCTTCGCGATTCAACAAGCGCGCAGCCACGACGCCCTCGCCCGTGCCCACATCCTCGACGAGTTGTTCCAGGGTCAGCTCGTGACCGAAGTCGCCTTGTTCGACACTCAGCAGTGGTTCTTTGGCAGCGCCCGCCAGGTGCTTCGCAACCGCGCGACCGCGTTTTTCGACTTCCGCCTCGAGCGCGCCGCGCTCGTGCTGCGTCGCGATCACCGCGAGGCCGACCGAAGCCACGACGAGCACTGTAACGACGAGCGCGCTGAATTTGATCTGGAGTGATCGCAATCGGGGGCCTCGTACGCGCGAGGAGCGACCGACCCCCCTGCAGCTGACTTGACCGATTCTGCGGGGACGCCGAGCGCTGTTCCGCGGGACTAGCTGCGCGTTGGCCTACGGCCAAAGCTACTGCGTCGTCGCGCGAACCCGAATCTCGGGTTGCGCTCCTAGTTGATCATCGTCACTTCCACTAGGAGTTCGCGCGACAGCGTGGCGCGCGAACTCCTAGTCGAAGCGAATCTCCAGAACCTCGAACGACCGGTTGCCCTTGGGCACACGGACCGTCACTTCATCCCCCACGCTTTTCCCGAGCAGCGCGCGCGCCACCGGAGACGTCACCGAGATCAATCCCACCGAGAGATCGGATTCATCTTCACCCGTGATCGTATATTGGACTTCTTCCCCGGTGTCGTCGTCGGACAGCACTACTGTAACTCCGAAGCGCACACTTTCGGGTGGATTTCCACCGGTTTCGATGATCTGGGCTCGCGCGAGCTTGTCTTCGACGATGCGGATCCGCCCCTCGACGTGGCTCTGCTTCTCTTTGGCGGCGTGAAACTCCGCATTTTCCGAGATGTCGCCATGGGCTCGCGCGACCTCGATTTCACTCGAGATCTTTCGGCGTTCGACGGTCTTGAGCTGCTTCAGCTCGGCTTCGAGCTTCGTGTAGCCACTCGGCGTCATCGGAATGCGGTCGGCCATGGGCCCTATCGCCTCTGTGCTCAGAGGACCGGCTACAATCCGGTCCGAATGCGAAAATCCGACGCCTCCTGGGGAGGACGCCGGCTTCGCATCCAAGCTACCCGCCAGTGGGAACTCCTGCAACGAGGCTCTGAGCGCTTGAACCCCGAAACTGATGAAAATCTGGAAGTCCAGGCTGCTGCCCCCGGGGGATACACCGTCCCTGTCGTCAAGCTGGCGCTGTGCTTCTACGGAGCGTTTTTCGCGCTCGCGCTCGCGTGGTCGGCCTGGAGCGGCCGTTCGGTCTTCTACGCCTCCCAGGCCGCTGCTGAGGAGGGGATTGCGCCGCTGTTGGACACTGCCGCGGGGCTCGCGGTTGCCGCCGTGACGATCGGGCTGTCTCGGCTCACCGAGCGCACAAGATGGGGCGATGCGATGGGTCGCGCTCTGGCTGAATTGGTCGGGAAACGATCGTTACGCGAATGCATCGTCCTCGCCGTCATGAGCGGCGTGGCCGAAGAGGTCTTCTTCAGGGGTGTTCTGCAGCCCCTGCTGGGATGG
The DNA here is from genome assembly GCA_019313605.1 of Deltaproteobacteria bacterium. Lineage (GTDB taxonomy): Bacteria > Myxococcota_A > UBA9160 > UBA9160 > SMWR01 > JACZVU01. The sequence continues at coordinate 21,316 of JAFDAW010000001.1, read as the reverse complement.
TTGCTGGCGAGCCTGATCTTCGGGGGGGTCCATTTCGTGCCCAAACGAGAAATGCTTCCGTGGACGGGCTTTGCGTTGGCTGCGGGATTGGTGCTCGGCGCCTTGTTCGAATCCACGGGCAATCTCGTGGCCCCGATCGTGGCCCACGTCGGAATCAACGCCGTGAATCTGAGACGTCTGGTGGTGCGCTACGGGTGAGGTTCAGCTGTCGAAGCCGTCGCCATCGATGAGGCGATCTTCGAGGACCCGCAGCAGATAGCCGAGAAGCAGCAGGTTCGGCAGGCGCTTCAGGGTCGTGCCCTCGATTCTCTCGGCCTTTCCAAAATCTTCCGCATACGATGCAAAGAATTCAAGCGTTTCGAGCGGAACGTTCTTCGCAAGAACTTCGTTGATCTGTTCGGTCGGCAGTTCTCCAAAGAGTTCTACCAGTTCCCACGCGAGTTCTGACCGCTTGAGGTTGTCGCTAGGTATGTCGAAGCTCGCCATGTGTTGTATCCACCGTAGACATCGAAGAGATCGGGTGTGCCGCGCAAATGCGCACACGCCGACGGAGCGAAAGCATCCTGACATTCGGCACTTGCGATGTCAACGAAGCAATTGATGCGAAACGTCGATTAATACGCTCACGCGTGCGCAGCAATTGCGAGGCGTAACTGGCTGCGCCCCTCGGGAGGCGGCCATCGAGTTGTATATCCGACGAATTAGAAAACTCTCTTCCTGAAGTGAATCAGAGAGTCAACGCACGAGTTGCATGTCGCCTTCCGGTCGCGGCGTTGTGTCGAAACTGTGGGGAAAAGTGCGAACTTTGAAGTCCCTGCTCTCTGCCGCTGAGCGGGGGGAATCTGGTCGGGGCGACTGGATTTGAACCAGCGACCTCTTCGTCCCGAACGAAGCGCGCTACCAAGCTGCGCCACGCCCCGATACCAAATCCGCGGGGAACCCGTTCAGTATGCCGATTCTCGCACGCTCGGACCACCGAGCGTGCGAGAGCGCGGATGCTGCCGGAATCCGGAGGGGTACCTAACTCGAGGCGGCCTGTCGAAGGGCGGCGATGGCCTCCCGGTAGTCGGGCGCGCCGAAGATCGCGGTGCCTGCGACGAACGCATTGGCGCCTGCGCGGGCTGCGCTCGCGATCGTATCCTCGGTGATTCCGCCGTCGACTTCGAGAGCGACGGCGAGACCGCGATCCTGGATCCATCCCCGTAGGGTTTCCACCTTTGCCAACGTGCCCGGGATGAATCGCTGGCCACCGAAGCCCGGGTTGACGGTCATCACGAGGACCTGATCGACATCTCCGAGAACCGGTTCGATCGCGCTGGCGGGTGTTCCCGGATTGATGGTGACCGAAGCGCGCGCCCCCGCTTCTCGAATCTGCGCGATCGTGCGGTGCAGGTGCGGGCAGGCTTCTGCGTGGACCCCGACGGTCGTTGCACCGGATTTGACGAACGATTCGATGTAGCGCTCCGGCTGTTCGATCATCAGGTGGACGTCGAGCGGAAGCTGCGTCGCATCGCGGGCGGCCTCCACGATCCGCGGCCCGATCGTGATGTTAGGCACGAAGTGCCCGTCCATCACATCGACGTGGATCCAATCGGCGCCGGCGTCGGTAACGGCCTGGATCTCATCGGAGAGCCGCCCGAAGTCGCAAGCCAGGATCGAAGGTGCGATCACGATTTCTTCTGTCGTCATGTCCGTCGCTCGAACCGCGCGGCAAAAAAGCCGTCGGTATCGCAAGAGTGCGGGGAGGTTTGCAGAAATCCCTCGGGGTCGGCCACGGCTTTGACCTCTTCCGGCAGGGCATCTTTCGGAACCGCCGCGAAATCGCGTGATCTGCGCAAGAAGTGCCTGACGATTTCCTCGTTTTCTTCGGCGAGCACCGTGCAGACACTGTAGACGAGCACGCCCCCCGGTCTCAACACCGAGGCAGCGCTGCCCAGAAGCGCCCGCTGTACCTCGGCGAGGCGCGCGGGATCTCCGGGGCGGACTCGCCATTTGGCGTCGGGATTGCGGCGTAGTGTGCCGAGGCCCGAGCAGGGGGCATCCACGAGGATTCGGTCGAAGCCGCCCGGTGGCGCGAGTGCCGCGAGGGAGCGCGTCGCATCTCGGACGACCGTTCGGATCCCGCTGAGTCCGAGTCGGCGCACGGCACGCTGTACGAGGTCGAGTCTTCGCGCGTTGCGGTCGACCGCGACGACGAAACCCGAAGGGCCGACCCGCTCCGCGATCGCCGTCGTTTTGCCACCCGGGGCCGCGCAGAGATCGAGCACCTGTTCGCCGGGCTGCGGGTCGAGCAATGCGACCACGAGCTGTGAGGCCTCGTCCTGCACCGTGAAGCGTCCTGCGAGGAAGCTTGGATCCCGAGCCGGGTTCCCCTTGCGTCCGAGCACGATGCCGTCCGTGGCGAACCGACAGGCGGCGGCGGCGGGAAAATTTTCGAGCAGGTCTTGCAGCAGTTCGCCCGCGTCGCCTCGCGCCCGGTTTGCGCGAATCGTCAACGGCGGGATCTGATTGGACGCCTTTGCGAATTCGACAGCGCCTTCGACCCCGAAGCGTTCGATCCAACGCTCGGCGAGCCAGCGGGGAAACGAGAGCGCGTGGGTCAGGTGTGCGGTCGGATCATCCTGGATCGACGGGAGCATGATCTTGTCGTGTTCGAGCGAGAGTCGGCGCAGGACCGCGTTGACGAGTCCGGTCGCTCGATCCATGCCCGCTGCGCGGATACAGCGCACCGACTGGTCGACGGCCGCGCTGGCCGGGACGCGATCGGTGCACAGCAATTGATACGCGCCGAGTTGAAGTGTGCTCGCGACCAGCGGTTCGAGTTTGGCGAGATCCTGGTCGACGAAATGGCTCAGGTAGTAGTCGATTTTCCCGCGCCAGCGGAGCGTTCCGTAGACGAGATCCGTCGCAAACGCGCGATCCGGTGCGTTGAGGCTGGAGCGCGCGAGCGCCGAATGAAGCAGCAGGTCTGCGTAAGCGCCCGCACTCGATACGCGCTCGAGCACGCGAAGCGCGAGCAGCCGGGTGTGGGTGGGGGCCGAAGTTCGCCGTCGATCAGATGTGGTGGGTCCAGTTGGGCGTCCGCGGTTCGGTCGGACGCGCGTTTCGCGGCTGGATTCGTCAGGCACATCGACCACTCGCAGCCATCTCTCGTGCTCGTGGCGTCCACATCGCGATGTCGGTCGTCTGATTCACCATGAGAGTCTAGCCCGCATTTCCGTCGGTGGCGCGCATTTCCGTCGATGTTTCGCCTTTCCGTTGTCGACGCTATCGGTCGTTCATCACGTCTGTCGGTGGAATGCGATTGGAATCGCACTCGGTAGGCTGCTCGTCGGAAGGGTTTCAGCCGAGCCGAATGCCGTCGGGGATCGGCTTTCCGCGCATGAACGCCTCGACATCCAGGGCTCGTTTTCCAGGTCGCTGCAGGATGCGCGGCAGCAACCATCCGTTGCCCGTCGCGACCCGCAGTTCTTGTGCAGGTCCTACGCAAACCGTTCCGGGTTTGAGGTCGGTCGGGGTCGCATCCGAGCGCGCATCGAGTATCTGGAGGTTTTCTCCCTCGAAGATCGCGAATGCCCCCGGGCTCGGGGCCATCGCGCGCACCCGTCGGCAGAGCGCCTCCGCGCTTTCGGTCCAGATCAGCTCAGCGTCGGAACGTCTGATCTTGGGTGCGAATGTGACGCGCGTGTCGTCCTGGGGAATCCATCTGACGCGGTCGTCGGCGATCTGTTCGATGACTTCTTCGAGTGTGTCGGCGGTGAGTTTCGCAAGTCGCTCCGAGAGATCCCCCGCATTCTCGTGTTCGCCGATCTCGATTTCGCGTTGTAGCGCGATCGCTCCACTGTCCATCTCTCTTTCGACGCGCATCGCCGAAACGCCGGTCACCGTCGCGCCGTCGAGGATGCAGCGGGAAATCGGCGCTGCGCCGCGGTAGCGGGGCAACAGGCTGGCGTGGCCGTTGATCAGATATCCGCGCGCGGGCGCTTCGCGAATCGCCTTGGGTAGGAACTGTCCGAACGCGACCACGACACCCAGGTCGGGTTCGCAGGCGCGAAATTCGGCGAGTGCTTCGGCAGCTCCGATGTTTTCGGGGCGCATCAATGGCACACCGGCCGCCAGGGCGAGGTCGGCTACCGGGGCGGGTGACGTCTTGCGGCCGCGGCCGCGCCGGCGGTCGGGCTGGCAGACGACACGGACGACTTCGTGGCGCCCTTCGAGCAACCGCTCGAGAGTCGGAACCGCAAAGTCCGGTGTTCCGAAGAACGCCAGGCGAAGCGGGGAGCTGGAAGGCGCGGTCGCCAAACTCCGACTCCTAACGTCCCGACTGTTCTTCGAGCTCGCGGCGCAGCCGCTTCTTGCGCCGTTGCGTGTAGAGGTTGCGCTTGAGCCGGCTGATCCGATCGATGAAGAGGACGCCGTCGAGGTGATCGACCTCGTGTTGAAAACACACCGCCTGGAGTTCGGACGCGTCGATCTCCAGGTCCTCTCCCTCCAGATTCGACGCGCGCAGCTTGACGTGCGACGCGCGCGAGACGTCGGCCTCGAAATCGGGGACGGATAGGCAGCCCTCCGTCCAGGTGATTTGTCCGCTGTGCTCGACGATCTCCGGATTGACGAGCACGAGCGGGTTTTGCTCCGCGTCCTCTGTCGTCCACTCGGTGTCGACGACGATCAGGCGAACGGTCTGCCCCACCTGGGGAGCGGCGAGTCCGATGCCGGGCTCGTCGTACATCACCTCCGCCATGTCGTTTGCGAGTTCGCGGATCTCGTCCGTGATCTTTTCGATCGGAGTCGAGACCTCACTCAAACGTTTGTCGGGGAATTTGAGAACTTCGCGCAATGCCATGCGTCGTTACTACTCAGTTTGGGAGAAAGGTGACAGACGATGCTCCAAAAAGGTTCATAGCATGCTCACCGGATTGACGTCCACGCTGGCCTGCAGCGGGGCGGCGAGTCCGGCGGCCGCTTTGACGAGCGTCTCTGCGGCTGCGCGCAGCAGCGGTCCCGGTGCTCCCTTTACGAGTAGTTGATAGCGATGGCGCCCGCGCAGGCGCGCGAGAGGAGCGGGCGCGGGTCCGAGCACCTCCAGCTGCTGCTTCGACCCGTCTACGGCGATTGCCGACACCAGGCGGGAGAGTTCGAGCGAAGCGCTCCGGGTTTCGGCCTCGTCGGGCCCCGTGATCAAGGCTCGGATCAGCCGTCCGAACGGGGGATAGCCGAGGCCTTTTCGATGTCCCAGTTCCTCGTTGTAGAAACGCTCGTAGTCGTGTTCCAGCACGGGTTGGATCGCGTAGTGGGACGGGGCGAAGGTTTGAATGATGACTCGCCCGGGTGCGGCATCCCGGCCGGCGCGCCCCGCTACCTGGGTGAGCAACTGGAAGGTTCGTTCGGCGGCCCGGAAGTCGGGCAGGTGCAGGCCCACGTCGGCGACGACCACGCCCACCAGCCGCACGCCCGGAAAGTCGTGCCCCTTGGCGACCATCTGGGTGCCCACCACGATGTCGATGCTCCTGTCGTGGAGGCCCCGCAGCACGCTCTCCGTGAACCCTCGTTTCTTCGCGGTGTCGCGATCGAGTCGGGCGATGCGCGCGTTCGGAAACTGGCTGCGGACCTCTTCTTCGACTCGCTGTGTTCCCACGCCCATGAGTGCCGCATCTGGTGCGCCACATTCCGAACAGCGGTCGGGCGGCGGAATCTCGAAGTCGCAGTAGTGACAGCGCAGTTTCTGCACGCTCGCGTGGTACACCAACGCGATGTCGCAGTTCTTGCAGTGCTCGGTGGCACCGCATTCGAAACAGAGGATCGCGGTCGAGAAGCCACGCCGGTTGAGGAAGAGGATGGACTGGCCGCCGTCGGCGAGTGTCTCTGTGATCGCGCTCCGCAACGGGAGCGAGAGAATGACCTTGCGGCCGCGCGGCGAGCGGTCGCGCTCTTTGACGAGATCGACGATCTCGACTGCGGGCAGGGGGCGTCCGCCGATGCGCTTGGGGAGCACGAGCCGCTTCACATCGCCGCGTTCGGCGGCGAACCGGGTGTCGAGGGAAGGTGTGGCCGAGCCGAGGATGATTGGGCATCCGGCCTGTGCGCCGCGTCGGCGGGCGAACTCTCTCGCGTGGTAGCGGAATCCCTCGTCGTTCTTGTACGCCGAGTCGTGCTCTTCGTCGATTACGATCACACCCAGATTCTCGAGCGGTGCGAAGAGTGCGGATCGCGCACCGACGGCGATTGGCGTAGCGCCCGCGCGTAGCAGCTCCCACTGTTCGAGTCGCTCGCCGGGCCGCAGTCCACTGTGGAGCACGGCGAGTCCGTCACCGAAGCGTCCCCGCAGACGCGCGAGGATCTGATGGGTGAGGGTGATTTCCGGAACCAGCACGAGTGCCTGCCGCCCGGCGCGAAGTGCTTCGCCGACAGCGCGCAGGTAGATCTCGGTCTTGCCGCTTCCCGTGACGCCGTGGAGCAGGAAGGTCTCGGAGCGTGACTGGCCAATCGCGTCGACGATTGGCTCCAGGCAGGCGGACTGGTCCGGAGTGAGGGAGACGCTGCAATCGGCTTCCAGGGGCTCGCCCAGTACGTCGCGCGAGACGCGCTTCTCGGCCAACTCGACCAGCCCGTGCTCCGCCAGCCGGCGCAGCAGGCGCGCCGCGTCGGGGAATGCGTCGAGCAGGGAACGGGTCGGGATTTCGGGCTCCGCGGCGATCCTTCGCAGCAGGGCGGCCTGCTGCGGAGCTCGGGCGAGAAGCGTTGCGGCCGCCTGCTCGACATCCACCCCCGAGGCCAGGTTCGCGGTTCGGATCGTCGCGATTCGAGCCGCGGCCGGGCGCAGCAGCGAGGTTCGAACCACCAGTCGATCGCGCTCGAATGCGTCGAGCCGCTTCGCGCTGCCGAACTTGCGCAGGTAGCTGCGCGTGCGGGGCTGCCGATCCAACGCTTCGAGTAGCGATCGATCGGAGCTGGCCGCGGCACCCGTGGCGAGCGCAGCCCGTCCGGTGCTGGTGATGGCGTAACCCGCGGCCGTGCGCGGCGCAGAGCCAGCGGGTAACGCGGTGGCCAGCGCGATTCCGAATGGACAGATGACTTCGGTCGCCGCCTCTCGGAGCATCTCCAGCATCGCGGTCGAGAGTGCGGGCTCGAGGTCCACCACGCTTTCGATCGGAAGCAGGCGACCCTGGAATTGCGGGTGGGCGGTGCGCTCGACGATCACGCCCGTCAGCCGGCGATCGCGGACGCGAACCTGGACGCGACAGCCCGGCTGGGCGTGCTCGTCGAGTTCCGGCGGCACCGCGTATTCGAAGAGTTCATCCACCGGGAGGGGCAACGCGACGCGAGCGACATCGCAGCGTGCCAGCGGGAAGAGCGGTTGATCCATGGCAATCAGTCTATCGCTCGTGCGCGGCGCGAATGAGCAGAGATCGCCAGCTTGCGAGCGCGAGGGGAGTCGGGTTCATGGCACTCAGTCTATCGCTCGCACGCGGCGCGAATGAGCAGAGATCGCCAGCTTGCGAGCGTGAGGGGAGTCGGGTTCATGGCACTCAGTCTATCGCTCGCTCGGGTAATTCGGTGATTGCGATGGCGACCTCCTGCAGTCTCCGATACATCCTAATTACCCACGCTTTGCCCGAAGGAGACCGAATGCCCCCCCGCGTTCGACAGTCGCGCGCCAACCGAGTGGAAGTCAAGCAGAGCGGCAAAGGGCGCGCGCTCCGGATCGACGGGACCTTCGCCTCCTGGTACGAGCCCGGCAAGGCGGTCACGGGCTCGGTCTGGGATGCGCTGGCGGCGCCTTTGCTGTTGCTCCCCAAGTCCAGGCGAGACCGGGTGCTGATCTTGGGCCTCGGCGGCGGCAGCGCTGCCCGGGTTGCGCGCGCACTCGCGCCCGGGGCGCGGATCACGGGTGTCGAGATCGACGCGGGGGTCGTTCGCGTGGCGCGCCGCTATTTCGACCTCGATGGGCTCGGCATCGAAGTCGTCAAAGACGACGCACACCACTATCTGGAGCGGACCCGCAGGCGCTTCGATGTCATCCTCGACGACGTCTTCGTGGGCAACCGGCGTACCGTCCGCAAGCCCGATTGGCTGCCCGATCCCGGCCTCGCTCTCGCCAGCGACCGGCTGCGGCCCGGAGGAATCCTGGTCAGCAATACGATCGACGAAACGGTCTCGGTCGCTCGCGAGATGCGCCGACTCTTCAGCGACACGCTGCAGATCGAGATCGAGGACTACGATAATCGGGTCGTGGTTGGAGCCGGGTTTCCGCTCTCGGGCCGGGCTCTGCGCACCGCGCTGATGCGCAATCCGACGCTGTCGGCGACCGCGCCGCGATTCAAGATTCGCAAATCCAGGGGTCGCTAGTGGGTTGCGTCAGCTGGCCGTTCCGCGAGAAATTGCAGCACGATGTGGTTGAATTGTTCGGCGGATTCGACCATCACGACATGCCCCCCGTAAGGGATCGTGACGAGGTGTGCGTTGGGAATCTCGTCCGCCAGTTCGCGGTGAAAATGGGGCGGCGTGAGCCGATCCCGCCGGCCGCAGATCACGAGTGTGGGCTGCTGGATGTCGCGCAGTCGGTCGGCAGTGTCGTGCGTGAGGCAGGCGTCGCACTGTCGCGCGAAAACCTCCTCGGTGAGTGGCGCTCCGTCCTGAATGAAGAACTCGATCATCTGGTCGATCAGATCGGTCTGCTCGAGGGTCTCGTCCTGCAGCGTCCAGAGCATGCGCTCGCGAACCATCACTTCGACGGAGGCACCACCGAGCGATAGTTCTCGCCACTGTTGGATGAGCATCCGCCGCTTGGCGTCGGGTCGCGCATAGGTACCCGCGAGGATCAGACGATGGACGCGATCGGGATGCCGCAGCGCCATCTCTTGCGCGACCATGCCGCCCATGAACGCCCCGAGCACATTGGCGTTCTCGATTTTGAGCGCGTCCATCAGGCCGACCGCGTCATCCGCGAGGCCCGCGGTGGTGAGAGGGCTCCCCGAATCCTCGCTCCGGCCCACGCCCGGGTGGTCGTAGATCAGCGTCCGGTGTTGCTGGGAAAATTCGGGAACCTGGATCGGGAGCCAACCGCGGCACGATCCGCCGGTTCCCATGATCAGGATCAGCGGAATACCGGAGTGCTCTCCGTGGAGTTCGTAGTAGATCTTGCGAGAGTGAACGACGGCGTGGGGCACGCGCGCATGGTAACGCTACCCGGTTTGAAATTGAAGGATCGCGAATTTGAAGGATCGATGGGGCGCCGGGTGGGGCGCCCGGAGCGCCTACTTGCTCATCTGCTTGAGGTCGCTCAGCACTGCGCGGGCCACGGCCTTCAGCGTCTCGAACACGCCCGTTCCCACCGTCGCGCAGGCTTCGAAGTCCGGCATACCCGTGGGGTTGAGAAGCTTGCGGATCTCATCGAGCGGCGCCGCGTTGGGAAGATCTCGCTTGTTGTACTGCACGATGTAGGGCGTCTTGTCGAGCTCGTAGCCCTGCTCGGCGAGGTTGAGCTTCAAGTTGTCGAGGCTTTCGAGATTCGCCTCCATCCGCTCGATCTGGCTGTCGGCCACGAAGACCACGCCGTCCACGCCTTTGAGGATCAGCTTGCGGCTCGCGTCGTAGAAGACCTGACCGGGAACCGTGTAGAGATGGAAGCGCGTCTTGAAGCCGCGGATCTGTCCCAGCGCGAGCGGCAGGAAGTCGAAGAAGAGGGTGCGCTCGGTCTCCGTCGCGAGCGAGATCATCTTCCCTTTGAGGTCGGGATTGGTCTTGTTGTAGATGAACTGCAGATTGGTCGTCTTGCCACACAGGCCGGGCCCGTAGTAGACGATCTTGCAGTTGATCTCGCGCGAGGAGTAATTGATGAAGGACATTTTCCGATCTACATCGAGAAGAGGTTGTCGATGTCTTCGTCCGTGATCTCGGAGAAAGGTGCATCGCCACCTCCCCCCGCATTGGCCTGTTCGGATCGCTTCTGGATATGTTCGAAGACCTTCGCGAGCTCGGTGCCAGCCTTCTTCACTCGCAGCCGGACAAGTCCGAGCGAGCTGCGGTCGTCGAAGACCACGACCAGGATGATTCGGTGTGCGACCAGGGTGATGTGGAGATTGTCCCGCTGACCCTGGTGGAAGTGGATCGGGAATTCCTCTTCGCCAACGATCTTGGCGAGGCCCCCGGTCGCCGCGATACAGCCCGCGGTCAGCGATGCGAGGCTCGTCGTGTCGATTCCCCGCATCTCGCCCGCTTCGCCGATCAGCTGGCCATTGCGATCGACGACGAAGATTCCCTTGGCGTTTGCGTCTTTGACGAGCTTCTGGATGACGGCCAGGATCTTGCGATAATCCTCGTCGTACATCACCAGCTGCGTGTCATTCATCGGCAATCGCCTCGATAAGCAGTGGGATAGCCAGTGCTTTCGCCTACGCACCTTACCGCGTACGCCAAACTCCCGGCAAGCATAAGCCCCGCGACTGGTTCGGCGCACTTGGGACGCGGCTTTAGTCCGATACGCGGGTTCCGGCGATCGATGTCCGATTCCCCTGATCCGATGGGATCGCAATTATCAAGCTGAGGGGTCGCGATTCGAAAAAAAAGGTCGCGATGCTTCAAATTGGGCCGCGATTTTCCATCGAGCGGCCGATCGTGACGTGATCCGCGTACTCGAGATCCCCTCCCAGGGGCATCCCGCAGGCGATCCGGCTGCACTTCACGCCGCTCTCGGCGAGGCGGGTGGAGATGTGATGGGCCGTCGCATCGCCTTCGGCGTTCGGATTGGTGGCCAGTATGACTTCTCCCACCTCTCCGCTCTTCAGGCGGGCCTCGAGCTCTGCAATCCTCAATTCATCTGGCCCCACGCCATCGATCGGCGAGAGCGTCCCTCCCAGCACGTGATAGCGGCCCCTGAAGGCTCGGCTGCGCTCGATCGCCACGAGATCGGCCGGTTCCTCGACCACGCAGATGGCAGACGGATCTCGGCGATCGTCGCGGCAGATCGCGCAGGGAGATTCGTCGGTGAGATCGAAGCAGATCTGGCAGAGTACGATTTCGTGCTTCAGGCGGTCGATCGCCTCGCCCAGTTCGTGCACGACGGCATCCGGAGCACCCAGTAGATAGAACGAGAGCCGCGTGGCGCTTTTCTCGCCGATGCCCGGCAGCCGCTTGAGGGCGGTGATCAGACGCTCGATCGGTGCGGGTGTGCTTCGCATCGGCTTATCCCGTGCTTCCGGGATCGATCGACCCCGGCATCTGGATACCGATCGAGGCGCGCTGGAGCTCTTCCTGAGCCATGCGCTGCGCGTTGGTCAGCGCTGCGTTGACGGCCGCCGCGGTGAGGTCCTGGATCATGCTGGCGTCGCCCGATTGCAGCAGCGAGGGTTCGATCCGGATTTCGAGAATTCGCAGCGCTCCCGTCGCCACGACGGTCACCATTCCCCCGCCGGATTCTCCCTCGACCCGCCGCTGCGCGAGGTCGCGCTGCAATTCGGCGATCTTCTGCTGGGCCTGCTGGGCCTTCTGAAACAGATCGGCGAAGTCGGGGTTGGTCATCGCGTGTGTCCCGCGGGCCGAATTTCGACGATCTCAGCGTTGAGAACCTCGACCGCGCGATTGACTGCGGGATTCTTGAGCGCTCGCTGCCTGAGCTCTCGCAGTGCCTCTCCGGTGAGTGCGGTCTTTGCCTCCGCCGCTTCTCCGCTCGTGGCCTCGACATCCGGCTCGGTGGTTTCGATTTGAACCCGCATCGGTCGTCCGAAGAATTCTGTGCAGACCGCTTCGAGTGATTCGAGCCGATCTCTCAGCCGTTCGGCGGCGAACGGTTCCGGGGTGAAAAACCGCAGCTGCTGGTCGTCGCGCTCGAGCAACTTTCCACCCTCGAGCGCCGCGACGAGTCCCGGATGACTTTCGCGAATGGAGCCGCGCAGGCGGTCGAGCACCACGGCCGGGTGTGCGTCGAAGCTCCCGTTGCTCGGGGGCAAATCGGCTGGCGCCGTTTCGGGCTCGGCCCTCTCGGGGATCGGTGCGGGGTTGGGTTGGCGCTCTGCTTCCGGCTTTGCCGCACCGGATTTGGGCGCGTCTCCCACCGGTGTTGCGCTGTGCGCTCGGGGCGAGCTGGCGGTCGAAGCCGCATCGCGGCGTTTGCCGCCCGGCGGGTTGCCACCGGACCCGCCGCCAGTCGGGCTCTCTCGAAGCGCGCGCTCGAGCGCGTCGATCCGCGCGAGCAGCTGCGCGACGTCGTCACCCGTGGACATCGTCGCGAGCCGGACCACCGCCATTTCGAGCACCGCGAAGGGCTGGGGGGCCCAGGCGAGATCTTCCTGTTCCTTCAGGAGCGCTCGAAACATCCGCCGCAGCCGGGTCTCATCCGACTTTTCGGATAGCGCGCGGAGTTCTGCGATTTCCGCGTCACCTCCCTCGACGAGCCCGTCCGCGTTCGGCGCGATGCGCAACACGAGCAGATCGCGGAGCAGTTCGAGCAGTTTTCCGCCGAGCTTCTTGGCCTCGATGCCGCTCGCACCCGCGCGCGCGCAGGCTTCGATCGCCGCGGCCGCATCGCGGTCCACGCAGGCTTCGGCAATGGCGAGCAGCAATTTTCGGTCGACGAGGTCCAGGATGTCCACCACTTGCTCGTCGTCGATTGCGGTTCCGCCAAACGCGATGATCTGATCGAGCAGGGTCTGGGCGTCGCGCAGCGAACCGTCCGCCTCGCGCGCGATCGCGAGCAGGCTCTGCTCCGAGACCACCACGCCCTCGGCTGTGGTGATTGCGGCCAGACTCTCGACGATTTCGCGGACCGCGATGCGCCGCAGGTCGTGGCGTTGGCAGCGCGAGATCACCGTAAAGGGGATCTTGTCGGGGTCGGTGGTCGCGAACACGAAGAGGCTGCTCGGCGGCGGCTCTTCGAGCGTCTTGAGCAGCGCGTTGAAGGCCGATTTCGACAACATGTGGACTTCGTCGACGACGAAGATCCGGTGCTTGCCGGGTGAAGGCGCGTAGCGGATCGCCTCGATCAGCTCGCGTACGTCGTCGACACCCGTTCGACTCGCAGCGTCCACTTCGCGGACGTCGGTCGAAGTTCCCGCGGCGATCTCGGTGCAAGAAATGCACTCACCGCAGGGTGTGTCGGTCGGCCCCTTCTCGCAGTTCAAGCAGCGGGCGAGGATCCGCGCGAGGGTGGTCTTGCCGGTCCCTCGCGGGCCCGTCAACAGGATCGCGTGGGGTACGTGATCCGAGCGGATCGCGTTGCGCAGTGCAGTCGTGACGTGCGGCTGGCCGTAGACGTCGTCGAAGTTCTGGGGACGCCACTTGCGGGCGAGAACCTGGTAGCTCATCGAGCGCCGTGGGGGTCGGGGAGTGCCATGGGATCCTGTTCCGTCCAGTTAGGTTGACAGCGAAGCCGGATCGACAACGAAGCTGGCCGACAACGAAGCTGTCGACCGAAAAACACCGACGGCTTGCGGAGAGCCGGGATCGCAGGGCACCCCCACTCGCAACCGAAATCCCGCTACCGCTGCTTCCTTCCGGATCTGACGGAGTTCACGAGGTTCGTGATCGAACGGGACCCTGCGATCGCGGCTCTCGGCAAGGCGCTCTCGACTCTACTCGTCTCGTCCGAGAGGGTCAATCGATTGCCCTGTGACCGCTGGAGGGTGTCGTGGCGGAGAGGGTGGGATTCGAACCCACGGTACCCTTGCGAGTACACCTGATTTCGAGTCAGGCACGTTCAACCGGACTCCGCCACCTCTCCGCGGGCGCCAAGGCTATCGCAGGCGAGCGCCAACAAGCCAGCCACAGTGCGCAACGAGCGTGGAGAGGCTAACCTGCGTGCCTTCGCGATTTTCCGTATTGGAGGCCTGTTTGGCACGTGACGATTTGATTCAGGCGACCGGGACCGTCGACAAGATTCTCGGCGGTGGTCGCTACCAGATAACCCTCGAGAGTGGTCAGGTCGTGACCGCGCAACTCTCGGGCCGCATGCGCCGCTTCCGGATTCGCGTGATCCCCGGGGATCGGGTCCAGGTTGGCGTATCGCCCTACGATCCCACCCACGGCTTCGTCACCTTCCGGCTCCGGGAAGGTCAAAACGCGCCGCGCTGAGTCCGTGCCCAGTCGGGGCATCCGCCTACAGCTAAAGACCCTCCAGGCCTATGACCGGTTTCGCTTGCGGCGCTTGATGGCGCGGCATCGAGGTCTGGAGATCCATCCGACCGCGTCCAGCAACCTCGCTGCGGCGCGCTATGACCTCGCCGAAGGTGCGCGGCTGCGGATCGGTGCCGGTGTCGTCACCGAGCGTCTGGCGGGAGCGCTGCACTTTTCGCTCGGCGCCGGAGCCGAGGTCTCGATCGGCGAGGGCACCTGGCTGCGGACCGAGATCGACCCGGTGCACATTGTCGCGTTCGAAGGCGCACGGATCGAACTGGGCCCCGAGGGCTTCCTGAACGGCTGCCACCTGAGCGCGAAGTCCGAGCTGCGCTGTGGCCGCCGCGCCTGGATCGGCACCGGCAGCCGGGTCTTCGACTCGGACCAACACGACCTCGACTCCGAACATTCCGAAATCACCCAGGCCGTGACAATCGGAGACTGCGTCTGGGTGGCGTCGGATGTGACCATCCTGCGCGGCGTGACGATCGGCGAGCACAGCGTGATCGGCACCCGCTCCCTGGTGACCCGCGACATCCCCGCCCACACCCTCGCCTTCGGCCAGCCCGCCACACCACAGGGCGTGATCGGCGACCGCTCTGCGACCCGCTGATCACCGCGTCGAACGCAGTCGCTCGGCTGTTCATGGGCGTTGCAGTGGAGCTGCGGGGTCGGCGGAGATCCCTTCGCGAATGGCTCGCCCGCCAAGGGAGCGGTCGGTTTGCGTCTCCGGTCGGCTCGATTGGTGGCGGACCTGGATTTGGGAGATCGAGGGCGAGCTGCGCTGATTTCGCTGCGGGATCTCCGCCGACCCCGCATCTCCGCGACCGCTGTCCCAACAACGTGAACTCCCGCCAACCGTATCCCGGGGCCGTCCGATCCATGAAAAGCGGAGTCGAGAAGCGGGACGCGGGGAGGTCCCGCAGCGAAATCAGCGCAGCCCGCCTCCGATCCCGGCTCTTCGGTAGTGTCACTGCCTGCCGAAACCCTCTCATACGACCCGTCTCCTTGGCGGGCGAGCCATTCGCGGAGGGACCTCCCCGCGTCCCGCTTCTCGACGGTTCGACAAGTAAAACCCGTTCACCGCAGCGGACTTGACGTTTCCATCGGAATGGCTCAAATTCCTGCCCCTTCGGGCCGAAAGGATCGCGCTAGAGTCCCGGTCGGCCATGCGGGCCGCCGAGGCGGTCCCGGCCAGAAGGACTTGTCCCCGTCAAGCAGAGCGACTGGAGGACCGGTGCAACTTCCGGTTGAACGCCCGCGGAATCCCCGTGGGGATCGACTAGAATTTTCGACACGATAGACGGCGGGTGGCCACTCACCCCCTACCCACCCAGCTGTATGGCGCGAGACCAGAATTGGCGCCCTAGCTATTGCCGAGGCTGAAATGATCCACGACCTAACGACGATCCGAAATATCGGAATCAGTGCGCACATCGACTCGGGCAAGACCACGCTCACCGAGCGCATCCTGTTCTACACCGGACGGATTCACGCGATTCACGAGGTGAAGGGCAAGGATGACGTCGGTGCGACGATGGACTCGATGGAACTCGAGCGAGAGCGCGGCATCACCATCCAGAGCGCGGCGACCCACACCATCTGGGACGGTTACCACATCAACATCATCGACACCCCGGGTCACGTCGACTTCACGATCGAGGTGGAGCGCGCGCTGCGCGTGCTCGACGGCGCCGTGCTGGTGCTCTGTGGGGTGGCGGGTGTGCAGTCGCAGTCGATGACGGTGGATCGCCAGATGCGCCGCTACAAGGTTCCGCGCATGGCGTTCATCAACAAGCTCGACCGCTCGGGCGCGAACCCGGTGCGAGTGACCGAACAGCTGTGCGAGAAACTCAATCACAATGCGGTGTTGATGCAGCTCCCGATCGGTCTCGAAGCCAAATTCGAGGGTGTGATCGACCTGGTCACGATGAAGGCGATCTACTTCGAGGGCGACAGCGGCGAGCACGTCGTCACCAATGAGATTCCAGAGGAGCTGCGCGACGAGGCCGAGATTGCGCGCGAGTCCATGCTCGACGCCGTCTCGATGTTCTCGGACGAGCTGATGGAGGCGATTCTCGAAGAGACGGTGACCGAAGAGTTGATTCACGACGCCGTGCGAAACGGAACCCTCTCGATGGATCTGACGCCGGTCTTTCTCGGTTCGGCGTACAAGAACAAGGGCGTCCAGAAGCTTCTCGACGCCGTCAAGCGCTACCTCCCCAGCCCCCTCGACGGTGAGAACACGGGTGTCGATCTTTCGAACGACGAGGCTCCGCTGACGCTGGCGAGCGATCCCAACAAGCCGACCGTGGCCCTCGCCTTCAAGCTCGAAGACGGCCGCTACGGGCAGCTCACCTACGTTCGCGTCTATCAGGGTGAACTCAAGAAGGGCGCGACGATCATCAACAGCCGCACCAAGAGGAAACACAAGGTGGGCCGGCTGGTCCGGATGCACGCCGACTCGATGGAAGACATCGCGTCGTCCTCGGCGGGCGACATCGTGGCGCTCTTCGGGATCGACTGTGCGTCCGGCGATACCTTTACCGACGAATCAGTGCAGATTTCGATGACGTCGATGCACGTGCCCGATCCGGTGATCTCGATCGCCATCAAGCCCGTTGACAACAAGACCGTCGATAACATGGGCAAGGCGCTCGGTCGCTTCGTGCGTGAAGATCCGACCTTCCGTTCGCGCGTGGATCCGGAGAGCAACGAAACCGTGATCTCGGGGATGGGCGAGCTTCATCTCGAGGTCTATGTCGAGCGGATGAAGCGCGAGTACGGTTGCGAGGTCGAGACGGGTGCGCCGCAGGTCGCCTATCGCGAGACGATCTCCCAGCGGTCCGATTTCAATTACACCCACAAGAAGCAGACGGGTGGTTCCGGTCAGTTTGGGCGCGTCGGGGGCCGGATCGAGCCGATGGAAGACGGCGGTGAAGATTTCGAGTTCGTGAGCGAAATCAAGGGCGCTTCGATCCCCACCGAATACATCCCGGCTGTCGAAAAGGGCTTCGTGCAGTGCATGGCGAAGGGGCGGCTGATTGGATTTCCGGTGATCGGCATCAAGGTGGTCGTCGACGACGGCAAGTCGCATAGCGTCGACTCTTCGGAGATGGCCTTTCAGGCAGCGGGTCGCGGTGCATTTCGCGAGGCGTACGGCCGGGCTAAACCGATCGTGCCCGAGCCCGTGATGAAGCTCGAGGTCGAAGGCCCCGTCGACCACCAGGGCGCGATCCTCAAGACGATTATGCAGCGCCGTGGTACCGTGATCGGAACTACGGAGTCGTCCGGAATGGCACGCACCGAGTCCGAGGTGCCGCTTTCCGAGATGTTCGGGTACGCGACCGATCTGCGCTCGATGACCCAGGGTACGGCAGAGTTCACGATGGAATTTGCGCGCTATCTGCCTGCGCCTGCGGAAGTTCAGAAGGAACTCAAGGAAAAGTTCAGTTCGAAAATTGTCGACGAGTAAATCGAGGAGTTCAGCGTGTACCGAAAGTTTCTAAATGCGCGCAGCCCCCTGCGCTTGCTCGAAAAGGGTCTCCACGGTGGCTTGGGGCCCGGCAACCTGGGTATCGTCGTCGGGGGTCCCGGCGTCGGAAAAGCATCCTTCCTCGTCGGTGTGGCACTCGACGAGCTACTGCGATCGGGACGGGTGCTCCACGTTTCGATGGCCCACCCGGTATCCCACATCCGCGATCACTACGACACCGTGTTCGAGGATCTCGCGGCGAGCGCGCACCTGGAAGACGAAGCCCTGGTGCACGTCGATATCGATCGCAATCGAAGCATCCGCGTCTATCCGAAGAATGAGCTCACGCCCGCGAAGCTGCGCGAAGCCGTGAAGGTCGAGTCCGAAGCTTCAGGTCAGCCGTCGATGCTGCTGATCGAAGGACTCGATTTCGAAACGACCTCGCGCGAGGATCTCGCCGATTTCAAGGCGCTCGCGGGCGAACTCGCCGCCGAAATCTGGATGTCGGTCTCCTACAGCAAGGAGCAGATCCCGGAGCTGCCGGCTTCCGTCGAGCGCGTCGAAGATCTGGTGAGTGTGGCTCTGGCCCTCGAGCCGGGAGACGATGTGGTGCTGCTGCGCGCGCTCAAGGACCACGACAACCCGGATCTCACTGAACTCCACGTTGCGCTCGACCCGAAGACGTTGCTGCTAACGCGGCACTAGACGCCCGCGCAGACCAAGGCCGGTAACGTCCACGCTTCACTAGCTGCCCGCGCAGACTTGTCGGGTGGCGCGCTACGCTCCACTAGCTGCCCGCGCAGACCTGTCGGGTGGCACGTTGCGTTCCACTGGCGGGGCCCAGTTAACTGGGGTTGTTGTTGGGCTGGAGTACGGAGAGTTTTTCTCGGTATTGGCTCTTTAGCGCGTTGGCTTCCGCTCGCGTGAATCCGAGTTCCTCTGCGATGCCGACGATCTCTGAGCTCTCGATGGTGGAGATCGTTCCGTCGGCGGCGGCGACCGCGTAGAGGCACTGCAACAGCTGCCCGCGCTGTTCGGGCGTGGAGTTTTCGCGGAACTCGCGGGTCACCACGTAATTTTCTGTTCCGCCGAGCAATCGCGCCTGGGATTTGGCGATTGCGACGGCGAGCGCGATTTCGCTTTCCGACAGGTCGGAAATTGCGGACAGCGAGCGCTCCATCTCTGCGGTTTCGGTCGGGTCGATTTCGAGATCGGCATTTGCGATGCGCGCCAGCACATACGCGAAGCCGGCCAGGTATTTTGCCCGGCTCGGTTCGAGCCGGTCGAGGTTGGCGGAGATTCGACGCACGGACTCGGTGTCGCCGGCGCCCTGGTCCTTTTCGAGATCTTCCCCCAGTCTGAGGAAGCGAAGTAGTGACACGAAGAGTTCCTCCGAGTTCAGTCTACCCGGTCTTACCGACGATCGGCGAGCCCCAATCAGGGGCAATTGGCTTTTGTGCACAGGGGCAAATCTCTGCACTCGTTGCCGAATCCTGCGGATTCGCATTGCGGCAACGAGACCTGTCGGTCTCGTCTGGCTGGTGAATCCTGCGGATTCACTTTGCGGCGCCGAGACCTGTCGGTCTCGTCTGGCGCGGCCGTCTCAGCGGCGCCACGCCATCATGCGCTCGAGGATCCGACCCATTCTCGGAGTCGCTCGGCTGCGCATGTAGGCCCCCGCGGCTCGTTTCAGGGCCTCCGCCTGGGTGGGGTAGGGGTGGATGGTCGCGAGGATCGCGCGAAGGCCGAGCTTGTTTGTCATTGCGAGGCTGACTTCGCCAACCATCTCGCCGGCGTGGGAGGCGACGATTGTGGCACCCACGATCCGGTCGCTCCCCTTCTTGACGTGAATCTTGACGAAGCCCGCATCTTCTCCGTCCGTGACCGCGCGGTTCACCTCGCTGAGCGGGACCTGGAAGGTCGTGAGCTCGATGCCGCGCGCCGCGGCCTCCCGCTCGTAAAGGCCGACGTGCGCCACCTCGGGATCCGTGTACGTGCACCAGGGCATGACGAGTGAGCTGAGCTTCTTGGTGCGCAGGAAGAGTGCGTTTTGGACGACGACCTTTGCGGCTGCGTCTGCGGCATGGGTGAATTTCCAGGCCATCGAGATGTCGCCCGCGGCGTAGATGTTGGGATTGCGGGTCTGGAGGTAGTCGTTGACGTGCACGCCCCGCTTCGGGTCGAATTCGACGCCTGCCTCCTCGAGGTTCAAGCCCTCCACGTTGGGCGCGCGCCCCGCCGCCACGAGGATCGCATCCACGTCGACGGTCTGCGGCCCACCATCCGTGCGGGTGACGTGAATGCGCTTGCCGGTGTCGAGCGCCTCGACGCGCCTGAGCTCGCAGCCGAGCAGCGTGGCGATGCCCTCGCGCTCGAATTGATCCTCAATGATCTGCGCGGCGTCGGCGTCCTCCCTCGGCAAGAGCTGCGGCGCGCGGCCAAAGACCGTGACCTCGGAGCCGAGGCGCGCAAAGGCCTGCGCGAGTTCCGCGCCGATCGGTCCACCGCCGATCACGCCGAGTCGGCCGGGCCGCTCGGTCAGTTCGAAAACCGTTTCGTTGGTCAGGAAGCCGGCTTCTTCGAGGCCCTCGATCGCGGGAACCGCAGCGCGCGCCCCCGTGGCGATGACGGCCTTCTTGAAGCGGAGCCGCGCGTCAGCCACCTCGACGGCATCCGCTCCGGCGAAGCGCGCACTGCCGAGAAAGACATCGACACCGAGTTCGTCGCGATAGCGGCGCGCGGAGTCCTCGTGGCTGATCTGGGCGCGGATGCGCCGCATTCTTTCCATCACCGCGCCGAAGTCCGTGTCGGTCGCGGCAGCGGCCGGCAGGCCGAACGCCTCGGCGCGGCGCGCTTCCGCGATCGTGCGTGCGGCTCGGATCAGGCTCTTCGAGGGGACGCATCCGACGTTGAGACAGTCACCGCCCATCAAGTGGCGCTCGACGAGAGCGACCCGGGCACCGAGCCCCGCGGCGATCGCAGCGGTGATGAGCCCCGCCGAACCCGCACCGATCACGACGAGTTGGCGACCAGCTGTTCGTTGTGGGTGTCTGCAGGTCGAATCGCCACCGCCTTACTCACTGGTGAATCCTGCGGATTCACTTTGCGGCGCCGAGACCTGTCGGTCTCGTCTGGCCGGTCGCCTCCGCCAGCGCGCGCCGCGCGCTTCGTGTCACCACCATCGTGACCGCGAGCGTGGCCGCCAACCCCAGTGCGAGCAGGCTGTAGTAGCCCCATCCCCTGGCGACTGCGGGGTCTCCCGCGAGGGCCGCGACGTCGCCCGCGAGTTTGCCGGAGTACACGTAGAGCAAGGTCCCGGGAAGCATCCCAACGGAAGCGATCGCGTAGTCTGTGAACCGAACCCGCGTGAGACCGAGTGCGTAGTTGAGCAGGTTGAACGGGACGGCCGGCGTCAGGCGCAACAGAAAGACGATCTTGAGCCCCTCGGCGGCTACGGCTCGATCGATTGCCGAAAATTTGGGTTTGCCCTCGAGCTTTCTCTCGACCGCGGACCGCGCGAGATAGCGGGAGACGAGAAATGCGAGGCACGAACCGACGGTGGCCGCGACGAAGACGTAGATCACACCGTCGACGATGCCGAAGATCGCACCCGCGCCCAGGGTCAGCAGAGACGCCGGAACGAAAGCCACCACCGCAACCGCGTAGCCGAAGACGAAGACGGCGGGGCCCCAGAATCCGAGCCCGTCCACCCACTGGGCGAAGGGTTGGATG
>JAFDAW010000326.1 GCA_019313605.1 Deltaproteobacteria bacterium | reverse complement strand
CCTATAACGCGATCCTTTTTCTCGCAAACGGCGTGACGTCGACGTGGTCTGCGGGAGAGTTCTTCCCGGAGCGCGCGCTCGCAGCGAGAGATCGCATCGAACGTGGCGATGCTGTCGGAACCCGAATCTTCGCATCGGGACCCTATTTCGGAGCCTTCCGATGCGAATATCAAATCGAGACGGCCCAGGATGACTGCGCGGCGTGGCCGAACGACATCACGGAGCAAGAGATTCGAGCGGAAGTCGATCGTTGGGCCGATCGCGGCGTCACGAGCATCAAGATCAAACAGGCGAGCCCCGAGGAAACACGGGTGCTGATCGATCAGGCGAATCGACGCGGAATGACGACCGCTGGCCACCTCGCGAATTATCAGGACTACTACGACGTGCCCGCGAAGGACGCTATCGAGATGGGAATCGATCGCATCGAGCACTGGATCACTCTGGAAGAAGCGCCCGCAGACGATTCGGAACTGGATGAGATGATCGCTCTATTCCTCGATCGAGGGATCTTCTTCGATGCCAACCTGCAGATGTACGGCGATGCTCGATTGCGAAACGATCCGCGACTTGACATGACCTGGACGGATGAAGGCAGGTTCTTCACGCCCTACACCCGAGGCCTATTGGAGAAGCGTGCCGCAGCGGACCCGGAGGATCTCACCCGGCAACCCTCGGATTTCCCACATCGAGTGATCGAGCTGAAGGCTTTCTATGACGCAGGAGGCGGACACCTGCTGTTGATCGGTACCGATGAACCCGTTTACGGGCTGCGGCTGCCCGGATTCGCCTATCACCGCGAATTGCTCGCCATGGTGCACGCGGGGGTGCCGCCGCTCGTCGTGCTGAAGGCGGCCACGTTGAACGGCGCCAGGGCGCTCGGGGTGGCGGACCGGTTGGGGTCGATCGAGACCGGAAAGATTGCGGATCTCTACGTGGCGACGGGGAACCCTCTGGAAGACATTTCCGCCGCGCGGAATGTGCGCCTCGTGGTCAAGGAAGGCGTGGTATACGACCCCAATTCTCTGCTCGCATCAGCAGAAGGGAAGATCGGACCGTCCGGACCCGACGATCACGCGCCTTGGAGACTCGAGGTCAAACCGCTCGAGCGACTCTGAGCCCACGGAAGGCCTACGCGAAAGACGTTGCGGCGCCACCTCTTCTTTCGTTTGATTTCGCGCTGAAACTCGGTCACTTCGATCTTCCGGTTCACACTGTCTCATCACTATGACAGGATGTCCGGCTGCATCTGTAGTTTCACATCTCGGGGAAGACCAGGATTCCGCCCAGCTGCGTTCTCAGCTTCTCGTTGACCTCGCGGCGTGCCTCCGCGCAACGTGGGCCGCGGCAGTGATTCCAGATGGTTTCGATCACGCTTACGTCGAACGGAACCGCGTGGTTGAAACGCGAGAAGAAGCGGTTCGTCAGCTGCCGGGCCTTTTCGACGGTCAATCTGGTGTCGTTGAACTCTCCTCCGAAGAGGAGTTGCATCTCGTGAATCTCTTCTGGCGCGAGGCTCGAGCGCCGAGATCCGAGACTCGTCCGCGCCTCCGCAACGACGGTCTGCAGGCGGGTAGACCGCGGATGATCGTACGCCCAGCGGCCGAAGAACGTCACGCAGTGCTCCAGGTGATTGAAGCGGCATTGCTCACGCGCGGCCGCTTCGAGGATTTCCTCGGCGTACCGCTCCCCACCTCCCCCGTAGCGGCGCAGCAGCGAGTTGCGACGCGACACATTCCGGTGAGCTTGATTCAGGTACGGGGGCAGCGTGCTGAGCTTGCCCGGGAAGAAGGCGCGCGCTGCCAGATGGCTCAGGATCGGATGGCGAAGGGTATGGACCGGGCCCTCGAGCTCCACCGCATGCAGCGTTCCCAGCGGCAGCAGCTCGTGGGCAAGAAGCTGCGGGAAGCTGTCGATCTTGACTCGCGCGAATGCCGCCGAAAAGTCGGGCTGGCCGAAGCGCTCCTCGAGTGCATCGACGTCGAGGGCCCGGGCGGATCGATCGAAGCCGAGCAGCAGCAGGTCACTGTTCATGGTGAACCAGACGGAGATATTGGGAAACACAGAGGCGTAAGTGCGCAGAACCAGCTTCACGACCTCGACGTCGCTCTCGTAGAGGTGGAACCACTGGGCGTAGACGCCGCCCGGAGCGAGGCGCGAGCGCGCGGCCTCCAGGAACTCGCGGCTGTAGAGCATCTCGACGCCCGCGACCCACGGGTTGCTCGGCTCAGAGACGATGACGTCGTAGCTTCCGTGGCTCCGCAGCAGCGTACGGTAGGCGTCGCCGCGTTTGACCTGAATCTTGGGGTTCTTCGAGGCCGCCTGGTTGCCGTGGTCGAAGAGCGGGTTGGCGGCGATCACGCCCCGGGAGATCTCCGCGACGGTGACCTCGCGGGTCCCTTCGAGGGACGCGAGCTCGCCAGCGGTCACCCCCGTCCCCAGCCCGATCACGAAGCAGCGCTCGTGACGATCGGCCATCAGGGCCGGCACCAGGCCGGAGAGAGCCATCGTCGTGTAATCGTTCTTGAGGGATCCGTCCGATTTTCCGTTGACGATGATTCCGAGATTCTCAGGGTCGCTCTTCGGTCTCCGCACGCTCACCGTGCTGGTGGGATCGTCGTCGTAGAAGATCACCTCGCCGTTGCGTAGACGACCGAAGAACTCATCGGGTCCCAGGAAGCTCACGGGAGTTGGCTCGCGCGTGCGAAAGGATCCGGCAGTGAGGCGATCGGCGGGCCACGCCGGCAGCAGCGCCAGCGTCATCAGGGTCGGAAGTGCGACG
>JAFDAW010000091.1 GCA_019313605.1 Deltaproteobacteria bacterium | reverse complement strand
CACGCGGGCAACGCCTCGGGTGAGCATCGAAGTTCTGGAAGACGGTGAGTGGAGGTCGCTCGTTGTTCTTGGCGCGCCGGAGACGGACGAGGGGCTCGACTTCGTCACCCTGGTCACTCTGCCCGGCGAGTTCACGACGATGCTGGGGCGGCGCATCTCCCGATCCGTCGCAGAGGCAGTGGGGACTCGGGAGAAGGTTCTTCTGGTTGGGCTGGCGAACGAGTACCTTTCCTACTTTGCCACCGAGGAGGAATACGGGGTCCAGCATTACGAGGGCAGCTCCATGCTCTACGGTCCTCTCGCCGGCGCAAAGATCGAGGCCGACCTGATCAAGCTCGCGAAAGACCTCGCGTCGACACCGCGCCGCAGCGTGCCAGTCAAGTACCACTACTGGGTGGGGCTGACCGAAAGCTTCGGAGTGAAGGCCTTCCATCTCCTGAAGCACTCCGATCGATTCGAGGCTTCCTACACGAGTGTGAGTAATGTGCTCATGGACGAAGCGACCGGCATTCCCGCACCCTACAACCCCTACGTGGTATGGATCGACAAGAACCCACGCTGGGCTCGGGATTCGCGATCCACACGCGGGCAACGCCTCGGGTGAGCATCGAAGTTCTGGAAGACGGTGAGTGGAGGTCGCTCGTTGTTCTTGGCGCGCCGGAGACGGACGAGGGGCTCGACTTCGTCACCCTGGTGGTCGGCTCTTTTGGAGGCAAGTCCAGGTGGGTCAGCATCTGGTTGGTGCCCGACGGGGTGGACGAAGACGCTGCGCTCCGCTTCGTCATGGAGGGAACCAGCGGCCGCAGCTTCCGCTCACCGGAGTTCACCGTGGAACAAGCCCGCGACAATTGGGGATTGGTCGGACTCGTCAGGCGGGGCGACTAGGCGAAGGGGGCCGGGCATGCCGCACGCCAGAACCGGAGCTGCCAGCCCGGAAACGAAAATCGTGGTATCGTAGGTCTTCCGACCCAGTCCGCGGCCTCACCTGTGGCGCCGCGTGAAAGGGAGATTGCAAGTGCGCCCGCCTGGCCGCCGGTCTTGGGTCCGAGATCTAAGGGCGGCGCTCTGCATCCTGCTCCCGAGCCTGCTGACGGGTTGCGCGTCTGGCTACGGCTACATGGGCATCATCATCCCCAACCTCAAGTTTCCGATCACCTGGGAGAAGCACGAGAGGTCCCCGGTGAACCAGCCACTCGACGGAAGCGTGCAGGAGGCTCTCCTGCGCCGAGCGCACATATTGTCGGATGGTGGGGATCCCGACGACCTGGATGAGGCCTTCCACTGCGAGGTGCCACGCCAAGGCGAGGGTGAGTGTCTCGACCCCGTGCACGGACCCGCCGAGGAGTTGGGCCACACGACGGTTCTCGTCGCCGTCTCGGGCGGCGGTTCGCGAGCCTCCATATTCGCCGCCTACTCGATGGCATTCCTCGAACGCGAATACAACCGCATCGCGGCGCACTTCCGCCCCGACGCTTCGGCCATGATCGATCTCATCGACGGCTTTTCGACCGTGAGCGGGGGCTCCATCTACGCTTTTCACGTGGCGCGTCGTCTTGCGGGGCCGAGCCTCGAGGCGTCCTCCCCTGAACCGCTCCCGAGCGAAATCGCCCCCGCGATCTCCGAGCACACTCTCGAACCACTCGCGGACAAACTTATCCCCCCGATCTCTCAGGGCCCTCTCGAGCCGTGCGCCCTTCCGAGCGAAATGCAGCGATACGACGAGGAGCGAAGGGGGCGTTACAGCACGCTCTGCCACACCGTCGAAGATCGCCGTCCGATGCGAACACTCGGGACCGCGTGCTTCCAGAGCGCATTCGGGTATTTTGGGTCCGGACTCCCCTTCGCGATATTCACGGACCGTGGCTACGTGGACCATCTGGCTCGCGGCCTCGAGTTCTACGAGCCCTTCAGTTTGTTCATGGGTGCGACTCCGCTGGTAAACCCCTTTAGTCTCAATCCCCGCTTTCTCCCACTTGGCGACCTCCCGCCGCGGCCGAGCTTCTTCTTCAACGCGACGGCCCTCGAAACGGGATCGCCTTTCGTGTTGACACAGAACGTGATGAATCTCCCGGGCGGGAAGCTTCCGCGCCGCGCGACGCGAATCGATCTCCCTTCGCCGCACAACCAAGCGGATGACTTCCGGCCGCTTCGGCACAGTTTGACCCTGGAGGAGATTGGCAGCTCGCCCGGGCGTTTCCCTCTCGCCTACGCCGCCGCCGCGAGCGCCGCCTTTCCCGCCGGGGTCGAGCCCCTCCCGGTGCGTCGTTATGACTACCGGGCGGGCGTGCGAGAATTCGAGCCGACCGAGGCGAAACTCTCCCTCGCCGATGGCGGCATCTTCGACAACTCGGGCATGATGACGGCCGCGGACCTCTTCGAATACCTGGCCGAGCGCAAGGGCATCCACGAGCTGATTCTCATCACCATCAATGCCGATGCCTCCGAATACGACCTGGCCTTCAAGGAGCGCGTCTTTCCGCCCCGCGACTCGCTTCCGATTCGCGGTCGGCCCCCATTCTCGTTCCTTGGCTCGACTGCGGACAGCCTGAATCTCATCCACTTCATCAACAAGCGCCGGGGCGAGGAGGTTGCCTGGAAACAACTCGAAGCGCTCGAGAATCGGATCCGGAAGCGCGACCTCGAAGCCGACCTCAACGTGGCGTTCCAGGCTGGCGGCTCGGTTTGGCAAGCCTACCAGGAGCAGCTCGGACCCATCGCACCTCGCGTCGAGAAGGAGCTCAGCGAGACGAATACACTCTCGATGTCCACATACAGCGAGGCCTACCAGGTGCTGCTCGGCTCTGCGAAGAACTACATCCATTACTTCCCGATCGGGCTCGCCCAGCTCTCACAAGACGACCAAGACCCGATCCGGGGCGGCGACTCCCTGTTTCAACTCGTGCGCCAGATCGGGACGAGCTTCTGGCTCAAAAAGTCCGACGAAGTGCTTCTCGAGAAGGCGGCGAGTATGATCACCGACACCGAACAGGAAGCGGGTTGGCCGGTTGGTCCGAACTGCCCCGATGCGGAGGAGCCGACCGACGTCTTCCACCTCGGCGAAGCGGTGGCCTTCGCATTGCTGCGTGCAGGCAGTGGGGCTTGGGACGATCGAATCGAAGCGGACCGCGAATCCGAGTGGTGCCGGCGTCAGCTTCACACCCGGCCAGAACTGAAGGAGTCGTCACCTGCCCCTTCCGAGAACCCCATTTCCTCCGATTGAACTTCATGTGTCAATAAGCGCTTCGGGTCCCACAACTAGCGAGGATTTCGAGGCCATCAGCACCGACCTCAACATCAGCACCTGTCCCGCGGATCTACTGACGACGGCGGCGGCGCGGTTCGTCGGGTGGCACGGGTTGTCGTTCGGTTTGCGGGCGAGGGAATGCGTTGGGGCGTGGTGGCGGCTACCGGTTGGTCGGGGTGATTGGAAATCGGGGCTGCGCGGCTTGACTCAGGAGAGATCCGAGTTCTCTTGTGTAGTTGGGAGACGGGGGCGGCCGTTAGGCCGCCCCCGCCGTAGTTTCGTGGCCTGGAGCGCCAGGGGCGTGGCTTGCGCTTCTTCCCCCGGAGTTTGGGTGCGCGTGCGCGCCCAAAGTGGACTGTAAGCCGGGTCCTGTTCCGACCCCCGGTTACCCGGAAGCCGGCGAGGATCATTCATCTAGGCGACACATTGCTGCGCCGCTCGAGCACTCTAACCCGGACGCTGGTCGCCGCACCTTGCGATGCGGCGGCTTCGGGCGGGTCGCCCTCGACAGCCTCCCTATTCGAGCTTGCTCCGGGAGGGGCTTGCCCCGCCGCCGGTCACCCGGCTGACGCGCGTGGGCTCTTACCCCACGATTTCAACCTTGCCTGTGCCTCCCCGGGCGCCTTGCGGCGCCTGGATCTCCGGCCATCGGCGGTTTGGTTTCTGTTGCGCTTTCCCTCGGGTCGCCCCGGGTCGCCGTTAGCGACCTCCCTACCCTATGGAGCCCGGACTTTCCTCCCGCGGACGGTGGTTGTCCGCCGGCGATCCTCCATCCACCTCCGGCGCCGGTAGCGTACCGGTCTACACGCGGTCGAGGCAAGCGGGTGCGCGAGCCGGGTTTCCGTGCGCGGACCGGCAATTCGGGCTGTGCGTGATACGCTGCGCGCCGTGAGAGCCATTCTGATTGATGAGCCCGGCGATCCGTCGGTCATGAAACTCGGCGAGGCGCCCGCGCCCGCGCTCGAACCCGGATCGATCCGGATTCGCGTGGCGGCCACTTCGGTCAACCGCGCCGATCTGCTCCAGCGTCAGGGTTTGTATCCGCCTCCGCCCGGTGCGTCTTCGATTCTCGGTCTCGAGTGCGCGGGTGAAGTCGCCGAGGTCGCCGAAGATGTCGCGGGCTGGCGGGTCGGGGAGCGCGCGATGGCGCTGCTCACCGGTGGCGGTTATGCGGAAGAAGTCGTCGTGCCCGCGGGTTGCGCGATGAAGGTGCCCGAGGCGTTGTCGCTCGAAGAGGCCGCGGGGGTCCCGGAAGTCTTCCTGACCGTGTTCTTGAACGTCTTCGAACTGGCCGCGTTGCCCGATGGAGGATCGGTGCTGGTTCACGGCGGGGGCAGCGGTATCGGCACCGCCGCGATTCAACTCGTCAAGCGCGCCGGGGGCACGATCGTGGTCACGGCGGGATCGCCCGAGAAGTGCGCGCGTTGCGTGGAGCTCGGTGCGGACCGGGCCGTCAACTACCGCGAAGAGGACTTCCTCGCCGCGGTCCGCGAGCAGACCGACGGCCGCGGGGTCGACGCGGTGCTCGATTCGATCGGGGCCAAGTACCTGGCGCAGAACCTCAAGGCGCTCACTGTCGGGGGTCGGCTCGTGGTGATCGGGCTGATGGGTGGCGCCAAATCGGAGATCGCGCTCGGCCCGCTGCTGGTGCGGCGGCTTTCGCTGATCGGTTCGACGATGCGCTCGCGGTCCACCGAGGCGAAGGCAGCCACCGTCGCGGCCTTCGAGGCCCGTTTCGGTGCCGCGCTCGAGGCCGGCGAGATTCGCCCGGTGATCGACCGGATCCTGCCACTCGCAGAGGCGCCCGAGGCGCATCGCGTAGTCGCCGCGAGCGAGCACTTCGGCAAGGTGATTCTGCGCGTCCCTTGATCGGCGGCTCGGTGCTTCCCCAATCCGCCGTGTGCGGCTAAGCTCAGCCGCCCGGATTCACGCGAACGATTCGCGAGCAGCATTCACGAGATTCACGAGGAGATGAAACGATGGCCCAGTTGGAGCGCACCCTTTCGATCGTAAAACCCGACGCCGTCGCGGCCGGCGCCACGGGCGACATCCTGAGTCGCTTCGAGAAAGCGGGCCTGACGATCATCGCACTCAAGAAGATGCGCCTTACCGAAGCCCAGGCCCAGGGCTTCTACGCGGTCCACAAAGAGCGCCCGTTCTTTGGTGACCTCGTGAAATTCATGACCGAGGGCCCGATCGTCGTAAGCGTGCTCGAAGGGGAGGGCGCGATCGCAAAGAACCGCGACCTGATGGGCCCCACCGATTCCACCAAGGCCGATCCCGGCACGATCCGCGGCGACCACGGCACCGACATCGAGCGCAACGCCGCCCACGGCTCCGACGCCCCCGAAACGGCGCGCGTCGAAATCGCGTACTTCTTCAACGCGATGGAGATTCAGGCGCTGGTCGAGGCGCTGCCCGCCTGACGAGAATCTGGATCGGAAGCGCGTCTCCCGAGTCTGCACGCGATCGGTGGCGGTGTCCGTCGCTTCAATCGCAGCTCATTGGACTTCCGTCGATTCGGCAATCGTCGCCGCGAGTTCTCCGTCGCTCAAAATTTCGCGCAGCCTTGCGAGCTGTTCCGCCATTTCCGTTTCGACTTCGACCATCAACGACCCAAACTCCGGCAAATTCCAGAGCGGCTCGAAAAACGGATCGACGCGCAGCAACCACCAGTCTCGGCGCCAGCCGGAACCGGTGGCTCGCTCGAGAGCGGTCATGGCGCGGTCCGCGTGGCCCTCGATGCAGTGGCGCATAACGTCGCCAAATCCGTATCCCGTCGAGCCAGATAGTGGCATCGGCTCCATGGTGTCGACACTTCCCTGGAGCAATAACGCGGCGCGAGCTTCTTCACCGTCCCTCAGGTGCAGTGACGCGAGGCTCATGGCCGCTGCAACGTTCATCAGGTCCACCGATGGGGGATCGGCAAAAAGTTCGGGATAAAGCCGCGAGTACGCGTCGCGGGCGGTCTCGGGCTCCGCGAGCTGGAGATCCCGCAGCCACGCGAGATCGGCCCACCAATCGTTGGTATCGGGGGAAATGTGTCTGCGTTGAGCGCCGGCACCCAAACGCTTGGCCGTTTCCAGAGCGTCCGCGTTCGCACCCTGATAGCGCTGCACGAAATAGTGGCTCAAAAGCACGTGTGTCTCATCTGGTTTCAAACGATCGCGCTGATCCAGCCAGCGGACGGCACCCGCAACGTCGCCCAGAGCAAGATGAAGCCGCACCAATTCCAGAAACGATACAGAGAAGTAGTCGAGCTCGATGCTCCGAGCGAGCCAGCGGATCGCCTCGTCGATCCGGCCTGCGTACTCGTACGAATAGCCGAGTACACTGGTCGCGAACGCGTCGCGTGGATTTGAATCCACATGGGAGAGCAGTAGCTCGGTGGCCTCGTCGAGCCTTCCTGCCGCCTGCAGGCCGGTGGCCAGTGTGCTTATGCAGTCGGAGTTCTCGTGATTGCTTCGCTCCAGACAAATCCTGGATTCGGCAATCACCTCTTCTGGCCGGTTTTGCCACAGATATGCGTTCGCCAGCCGCTGGCGCACCTTGTGAAAATTCGGATTCAGCTCAAGTGCTTTGAGCGCAATTTCGATCGCTTCATCGATACGACCTACCTGCAACCGAAGCGAGACTGCATTGAAATTGATTGTTTGTGCAACAGGATTCAGTTCCAGAGCTCGATCGATCTCTGAAATGGCCTCCTCCTCGCGACCCAGTTCGTATAGAGACCACGCCAGGTCGCTGTGCGCGAAGGCGGCGTTGGGATTGATCTCGATGGCCCGCCGCTGGTGTCGCATGGCTTTGTGCCAATCTTTATCGCGCCATGCGACCAGGCCCATCGCCTGGTGTGTGATATTGATCGAATCGTCGAGTTCCAGTGCTCTTATTGCCGCTGCCCTGGCCTGGGGCAGTATCCTCTCCGTGATCTCCAACCCCCAACCAACAGGGTCTGAGTACGCGATGGACAAGCCCGCATAGGCTTCTGCATATTCGGGATCGATCTCGATTGCCCTCTGGAACGCGGCTCTTCCCTCTGCGAATCGCCTTTGGTTGTTGTAATACCAGCCCTTGCGGGCCCATATGTAGGCTTCGGGGTCGACGACGCGAGCCGTAGCGAGCCGCACTTCGTCCTCGGGCGTGAGCACGACGTGGATTTCGCGGGCGATCGCTTGAGCGACTTCACTCTGCAGAAGCAGCACGTCTGTCAGGTCTCGCTCGTATTCCTCGGTCCAGAGGTGTCGATCACTCGATCCGTGCACGAGCTGAGCAGTGATTCGCACTCGATTGCCCGCGCGTACCACCGAGCCCTCGACGAGCGAATCCACGTTCAGCTCCCGGGCGATCTCGGGAAGGGTCTTCCGGGTGCCCTTGTAGTGCATCGCCGACGTGCGTGAGATCACGCGTAGAGCGCTGATCTTCGCCAGGTTGCTGATCAGCGCCTCCGTCATCCCATCCGAGAAGTACTCCTGCCCCGGGTCACCCGAGAGATTTACGAGTGGCAACACCGCAATGGAACGGATGGGAGTCAGCTCACCCAATGGACGATTTAGAAGCCAAGCAGCGATGGTCGCGAGCAGTAGCACCAGGAGACCCGCCGTGGCGGTCCAACCTGCGCGGAAATCAGTGGGGACTTGAGATGCTGGCTCTACACCCGAGAGCACGGATACTTCCGCGACGAACCGAAAGCCGTGCCCGTGCTCAGTGCGCACCACCGTCTGGTGTTCGCCGTCGTCCCCAACGGCTCGGCGAGCCTTTCCCACGGTCCGGGAGAGCGCCGACGGGGTCACGCTCACACCCGACCAGAGTGCGTCGAGTAGCTCGTCTACTGAAACGACACGCTCGCGGTGCTCGATCAGGTAGGCGAGGAGATCGAAGACCTTTGCTTCGATCAGGACCCTCTCGCCGGACCGCTGTAGGATACGCGTTTCAGTGTTGAGCTGATGCTCCCCGAACCCGAACCGCATTTGCGTAATCGACCTCTGTGTTCCCCTGGGGACATCCTGCCACAAGGACTCTTCGAAAGGGAAGGAAAGAGGTGGGGAAAAGGTCAAGAAAAGGTAGGGGAAAGGTCCAGTTTCACAGGCGGCCTGCTGGTAAGCCAGGAGACACGCAGATGTGGCTCTGGAAGCCACGATAACCGCGGGGAGGTAACCACACAATGAAGAACGAGATCCGGATCATCGGAGTAGGGCTGGCGGCGATGGCAGGGATCCTGCTGGTCAGCAGCTCGGCATGGGCGCAGGCGGAGGAGACACCGATCCAGGGGCGATGGCTCGATTGTCAAAATCTCGTGGAGCCCGAAAGAGAATGGGTGGATGAGGACGGGATCGAACACAGGCGCAATGCGCTGTATAGCTGCAGGCACCGCGGATCTCTCAGGGGTCTCGAGAAGGGATGGGCTAGCTCGGAAAGAAATCCGGGAGTCTGGGTCTCAGAACGCGGTTATTACTCCTACACGGGTACGATTCTGGGCGAGCAGGGCCCGGGAGTCGCGCGCTACACACTTGAGTGCAGCAGAGTCGAAGGCGCGATGACCTGCCTCGAGGAGCACGTGATGCATCCCTATGGAGGCGGCCTGGTCAAGTTCTCGGGGACCTGGAATCCCGGTGGCCCCAGGACGTATACGGGAACCTTCCTCGACACACCGGGAGGCGGGAAGCGCAATGGGCCGCGTAGTAAATAAAAGCGGGACCATGACAGCTTCGAAAGGTAGAAACCCGAGGCCTGCGGTCTCTTCATTCACCTCGAAAATCAAGGGCCCCGGAAGTGATCATAGTAAGACTTCGGGCAGTTCATTGATTGGAAGTAGAAGGAGAAAGAGATGAGAAACGTCATTCGAATGCTCGGAGTGAGCCTGGCGGCGATGTTCGGGATGCTGCTCGCCAGCAGCGTGGCATGGGCACAAGCGGTGGAGACGCCGATCACGGTTTCTTTCTTTAGATGTGAAACCCTGGTGGAACCCGAAAGAGATTGGGTGGATGAGGACGGGATCCGACACCTTCGCAATGAGCTGTTTAGCTGCATGCGTGGCAGAGATATGCGCGGGAACGACATCGCATGGGCCAACTCGGATCGGGATCCGACTGCAGGATATTACACCGAACATGGGTACTACACCTTCACGGGAAGAGTCCTGAATGGCGAGCAAACTACGGGAGTCGGGCGCTACACAGTTGAAGGAAACAGGATCGGGGGCGTGTGGAACTACACCTCTGACGATGTCATGCATCTCGAAGGCGGAGGTCTGGTCAAGCTCTCAGCGGCCTGGGAAGCCGGTGAAAGATTGATCTATTCGGGCGTTCTTCTCGAGACGCCGGGGGGCGCGAAGCGCAATGGGCCGCGTAGTAAATAGAAGCGCGGTCTGCCCATTACGCTTTGAAAACCAAAGCGCCCGAAGTCCTCGCGGCTTCGGGTGCTTTCCCTAGAAGCCGCCGCGCGATCCCCAGCCCGGAACTCGCCCCGGGTTGTAGTCCGGCGGGAAGGAATCGGAGTGGATCGAGCCGCCGCGGCTGTAGTAGCCGGGGCTCTCGGGTCCGCGGGATGTCGTTACGCAGCCGGTGGCGAGCACGAGCACCGAGAGCAG
This sequence comes from Deltaproteobacteria bacterium, assembly GCA_019313605.1. GTDB lineage: Bacteria > Myxococcota_A > UBA9160 > UBA9160 > SMWR01 > JACZVU01. Next base: position 614 of record JAFDAW010000091.1, on the reverse strand, counting down.
TAGAAGGATCGCACATAACGCCCTCATTGTGCGTCCTTCGTGATCCGATCGGTTTCGAGTGCCCATGTGCCGATGGCGAATTCGGCGCGATTTGGATCGACGAGGATCGCAGCGCGATCTTTCTGTTCGATCAAGCGGGCGCCTAACGCGACAGCCTGATCGACCGTGGCCGCCGTGTCGGCCACGCGGAAGTACGGGAGCCAGGTGGGTCGAACCTCGGGCGGCGCCTGGACGATGCCCAGCCGCCGCGCGTTCGCGTCGCCGAGAACGCGATAGGGTTCGCCGCGAAACTCGACGGTCTCGGGCTGATAGCCCGCGATTTCCATCAGCAGGTTTGCCGCGCGGTCTACGTCGTGGGCCCAGAGTTCCCACCACAACCATCCGCCGATCACGGGGTGGGCGTCGGGCGGATCACCACCGGTCGCGCGCACGAGCAGCACTGCGGTGTTGCCCGCGTGGCTGACGAGTGCGATTCGACCCCGGTCTGGAGCATCGACCGGGCCGGTTTCGATCGTTCCACCGTGCCGACCGATTGTCGACGCGGCGAGATCCACGTCGGCCACGGACAGGTTGCCGATCCACTCGGTGCCGCGGTTGGGATCGCGTGCCCTCAC
>JAFDAW010000090.1 GCA_019313605.1 Deltaproteobacteria bacterium | reverse complement strand
CCGGACGATGACGTCGCCTCGATGCTGCCATGGGTCACGATGAGATCTCCCACGTCGACCTCGACGTGCGTCTTGGCCCCGTCGACACACGACGCATCCAACGCGCCAAAGCCGACGAGCTGAACTTCCACGGTCCAGTCACCATCCCCGCAGTCGGCTCGGACGGACCAGATCGACGCCGGCGCGAGTTGCGGAACGAATAGAATCGAGAGGAGTCCGAAACCCAGAACGACCCGTGTACTGCGAATCAATGTCATAGTTTTCCTCAGTTGGCACCCGCAGGTGCGCGAAAAGAAGCCGCGACTCTCCGGACGATCCGGTTGCGTCGCGATTGCTCCAGGGCGGGGTGCTGGGACCGGTGATCCCACGGAGCAAATGCCGTGCCGAGCGTGTTAGCCTCCCGCACAGGGGCCAAGTCCTCGGGATCGAAGCGGATGCGCTGAACGCGACGGCGCACTGCGACCCATCCTGTGAACGCCGCTCCTTCTCGGCGCCAGTCCACAGGTTCGCATCGCGCAGGGGCGGCTACCCAACCGCAAGAGCGATCGGTATGCCCTACGAAGGCCTCGAGAACCTGCGACCGGAATCGAAAGCGGCCGTGCAGGAGTTCCTTTTCACGATGAAGGCTCCGGAGATGTAGATCCGCGTCTTCGCGAGGATGACGCCCCGCGCGGGTATGACCGGGGGGAGCGCGAATGCGGGTTCTTCGCCGCGTGGCGCCCCACTCGATACTTGTCGGATTCTGATTGTCATAGGGTCCACGGGTCCTGTACCGTTGGGCCCGCGAGAAGGGTGTTCGCCGGTGCTGCGAGCTGCGTTTGCGCGCTTTCATCCAACTGAACAGCGAACGGTTTTTCGCGTGCAGTGGTCGAGCTAGGGGATGGATTCATATCGCGAAAGGTGGTGACGTTGATGGTGCTTTCAATTCGGTCTGGCAAAGTCGTGCTCGTCGCGTTGCTGTTCATCGCCCTTCCCGCGCAAGCTGACGAGATCGAACCTGAACCCGAGCCCGCGCCCATCGCCAAGCCGGAACCCGAACCCGAACCCGAACCCGCGCCCGAGCCGGTCGTGGCATCGGAGGACGAGGAGTTCCCAGAGCCCAGCTGGATCCCCTCCGTCGAAGTCGGATTCGAAGCCTACAGTCACGATTTCGATACGACCATCACCAACCTCATCGACCCCACCACGTGGTCAGAGACTCAGAGCGGGGAGGCGGATCAGATCCTGCTTCGATTTGGCGGTGAGTTGATGGGGCCAATGTTCGAAGATCTACCTGGCCGTCCACGGTTGTTCGTGCAGGGCGGAGTGGGGATCCGGACGTTTTCGGATGACCGTGTCTTCGAACTCGGCAATCCCGGCATCGAGGCGCTCGGGGATTCGCTCGATCATTACTACTTCAACGGCCCCGGGGACAGGGATTTACCCAGCGACTTCGAGGGGCAAGGGAGCTTGTTGGATGCTGATCTTCAGGATCCAACGTGGTATGCCGGGTTGGGGATTGCGTTCAGTGTGCCGGCCTCCAGCGGACTGTTGTTCTACATCAAACCCTCGGTTCAATACATCGCGGAAGACATGGACTTCGAGGGAGGGCTCTTGGCGGTCTATGAGCCGCCCCCGCCGGGCGTCGATCCAGAGGACGGCCCCTATACGCGCGACTTCCAGGTCCGTCAGAGTATCGCCAATTTCAGTACCACCGATCACAGCATCGGTCCGAGCCTCGAAGTCGCTATGGCGTTCCTGTCGCCTCGCCCGATCCGGGTTTCGATCTTCGCGCAGATCCGAGCCCTCTGGTTGGTCAGCGATAAGACGAACAGCTTCGCGGACTCCGACGGTGTCGCGAGCTACAGCGTCGAACGAGACGATCTTGCCATTAGAGGTGGGGCCGGAGTCCGATTCAGCTGGGTGGGGTTCCACTGATCGGAGCCGATCATTCGATCGAAGTGTCGAAGTTGGCCCTGGGAAAAGGGGCCCAGGCGCAGCTGACGCTCGGCGCGACGATAGACAAGGTGCTGGCCTGAACCCCCTTGTCAGCGCGGGCCCTCGTTGATGAAGACTTCCAGCGAGGGGCCGCTCAGAGGCTCTTCGAGCTTCCAGTCCCTGTTGATCGCGGCGACGATGTCCGGCCGGCCGTCCCGGTTGAAATCGACCACCGTCATGCCGGTGTGGAGGGGGTGATTCAGCTCGATCGACCACGGGATCCATTCGCCATCGGTGCGCTCGAACCACACCAGGGAGTCGAGGCGCATCCGCTCCGCGGATTCCGACAGATTCACCTGCGGGAGAAATCCGCTGGCCACGACGTCGAGATCGCCGTCGCCATCGAGATCGACGGCTTCGGCACTGTGCGCACCGTAGAGGGTGCCGATGCGGTGTGCGCTGAACTGGGCGTTGCCCCGATTCTCGAGCCACTCCACCCCGTGATAGAACTTGAAGGGCAGTCCATCGTCGAGCGTGTCGCCGTGGGCGAGCAGGAAGTCGACATCTGCGTCGCCGTCGAAGTCCATCGCGGTGAGATTGCTCACGCCCCAGTTCGGATGGGGCCCGCGGTACACCACGTGCTCCTCATAGCGGCCACCCGTCTCGTAGAAGAGCGAGACCAGCTCGTACTGCTGCGCGAACGCCACGGCGAACCCCCGGCCGGATCCCCCGTCGAGCGCCTCGACGGGCACCAGTGAAACCGCACCGGGGCGATTGCTGATCTTCTCGACGCGGAAGTCGAGGGGCCCGCTTGCACGCGTCTGGTTGTGCAGGATGTAGATTCCGCCGCGGAACCACGATCCGAAAGCCGCCACGGCGATGTCGAGATCGCCATCCCCATCGAGATCGACGGGGCGCGCGTCGGCGACCCGCCCGACCTCATCGAGAACGGTCTCGAGGGCGAAGCTGCCGTCTCCCGCGTTGCGTGCCACGAGCACTCGCCCGACGGGATCGTCCGTGGGCATGGTGTTGCCGAGATCGCTGATGACGAGATCCGCGAGCCCATCTCCATCCAGGTCCCCGCTCGCGACGCGCGCCGGATGCTCGGCAGCGCCGATTCGTTGGGCACTCCGCGACGGAGCGAAGAGGTGAACGCTGCCGTTTGCCATGTTTGCAGCGGCGAGTACCCATTGGGCATCGGGAACGAGACCGGGGTCGAGCCGTTGCACCGTGGAGACGGCGGGGCCGCTCTCTGGTCCCAGATCGACCAGGTGTTTGCTGAAGCGCAGCGGGCCGGGCTGGCGGCGGCTGAGCGTATGCGCGATCGGGAGGTTCTCAGGCGCGCGACTCTCGTACCAACCGACGATCTCGTCCACCGATAAATCCATGCTGAACGACGGTTGCACGACCTTTCTCCGCTCCACCATCTGCTCGACGATGTTCCGCCACCAGCTGCGCGGCAGGATTTCGGGGGGTGGAAAGAAGTGACAGGTGCTGCACGTCGCGCGCACCCGGGCCTCCACCTCCTGCGCGCTCTTGGTTTCGGGAGCCGAATCCAATGCTCCGAGCCACAGAGAGATCGAAAGTACTGCCGCGAGCGCCACGGCGACGAGAACGAAGCTGCGAGTCCGTCGTGTCACGGTGCGGGCAGTCTACAGCGCCTGGAGGTCGCGCCCCATCGGTCGCGCAGTCGCATGAGATCCAGTTGGGAGCCCGGGCCCTTCGAGCCCCACTACAAGTCGCTTTCGTCGAAGCCCTTCGCGCGATACTGCTGGACGCGAGTCAGCGCCGGCTCCCAGCCCGCCGTCTTGGCGGCATCGACATCCCATTGCGCCAACGCGGGGATCAGCTGAAGCAGCACAACAACCGGGCTGACTTGGCTCCAAGAGCCATCATCTCCTGACCTGGCCTACCACTCTCCGAGCGGTGTCTCGAAGGTGCGCTCCACCGATGGGGCCACGAAGTGCTGCCAAGCGGCCTGAATGCCTTCCGCTCCGCTTGGGGAGGCTAGCAACGCTGCGGGTATGAAGAATGCCCCGCCCACGAGGGTCGTGGCGAGTCCGAACGGCCGCAGGATGACGAGGTCGAAAAGCTGCTTGAGGCTGCGGTCGGGCTGTTTCGCGACTTTGGACTCTACTTCCTCTTCTACCTCGGCTTCGACTACGGGCTCCGGTTCGGGCTCCACCGCCTCTTCCTCGACGTAGGGCTCGGGCTCGATTTCATCGGCCAGCGCGGGTAGCGCGAGCAGTAGGGCGGCAGCAACCGCCCCGAACCGCAGTAGGGGGCGACAATTGAGGCGAATCATCGGGCCTCTCCTCTTGAATTCTGGTCTGCGAATCGACGGCGGAGCGCCCACTCGGCCCCCTATCCGCCTACCACGTGCTGAGCATATCACGAGTTCGGCGGCCGTCCCCGGGGCTCCGCGCCTTGGGCGGGATATGTCGCCGAACGCTACGGCCCCTTCTCCGGAATCGTCACGAACGGCTCCCCCCGCGCGTAGAGCGTGCGGCGCGATTCCACCTCCGCGAGAACCGCGGAGGCCCCCGGCCCCGCTCGGCGGAGCGCTGCGATCGCTTCGTCCGCTGTGCGGATCGCGGCCGCGAAGTCGCCGGTGGCGGCCTGGGCGGCGGCGTACGCGTCGAGCCGCCGGGGGGCGCGGCGTTCTCGCAGGAGCGGGTCCAGCAGCCTCATCGCCGCCCCCCCGTCGCGCAACGGCTCGTCTGGTGCGGTCGCGAGGACCCAGGCGAGCGCCAGGGTGATGTCCGCCTGCCGCGGGAAGAGATCGTGGGCGCTACGCAGCACCGCCGCCGCCTCGTCGAGACGCCCCTGCTGCGACAACGCCCGCGCGAGGTTGGTGTAGGCGTCCGTCCGGGTCGGCTCGAGATCGACGACGATCTCGAAGTCGGCTGTCGCCTCCTCCAGATGACCTTCCATCGCGAGCAACAACCCCCGCGCGAATCGAGCGTCGGGGTTCTCGGGCGCGAGCTCGAGTATCTCCCCCAGTGTCTCGATGGCCTCCGCGCGGCGCCCGGCGCGGGCGAGACCGATCGCGAGGTTGAATCGAGCGTCGGGATTCTCGGGCATCGCCGCCGTGGAGGCGCGGAGGTGAGCGATCCCCTCGTCGATCGCACCGCGTCCGATGAGCAGACCACCGAGGCTGCTTCGCGCCTGGTGCTGCTCGGGATCGAGTCGCAGGCCGCGCTCGAGCATCTCGATGGCCCCGTCGGTGTCGCCGAGCCGGGCGCGAAGGAGTCCGAGTCGGATCACCGGATCGGCCCACTCCGGATCGGCGCGGACGGCGGCCTCCCACACGGCGAGCGCCGCCTTGGCGTTGCCTCGCTCGAGGTAGCGGGTGACCCGGAGGTTGCGTCGAGCCAGGGTGGCGCCGAGCGTGGCGATCAGTTCTTGATAAACCGGATCCGGCAGCAGCTCGTCGCTCACCGTCGCGCTCGCGGCGGCCGTCTCGGCCCGGGTGGCGGCGGCCGCGTCGCCCTGGCGGCGATGGGCGATCGCGAGCGCCCAGTGGACCTCTTGGCTTCCCACCCCCAGCTCGCGGGCGCGCTCGAGGGCGGTCACCGCCGCCGCGGCATCGCCGCGTTCGAGGGCGATCTGACCGAGCCCCAGATGACCTCGCGCAAGCGTGTCGTTGAGGGCGAGGGCACGCCGAAACGCCGCCTCCGCATCGTCGAGGTCGCCCTGCCGCAAGAGAGCGCGGCCGATGAGGGCCTCCAGCGGTGCATAATCGTCGCGCAACGCACGGGCGCGTCGAAACGCGCTTAGGGACGCCGCGTGATCGTCCAGCATCACCGCCTTACCGACGAGGTAGGGCCAGCGGAACTCCCCGGGATCGCGCTGGGCCGCCTGCTCCAGGCAGACGACGGCTTCCGCGGTGAAATCGTGGACGACGTAGATGCTGCCGAGTTTCCCCCACGCCGCCGCATCGTCGGGGTTCACCTCGACGACGCGGGCCGTCTCCTCGATCATCCGGGCGAGCGGCGGTTGGAGCCCGCTGCGGTCGGGCACCGGCGGCTGCGTGAGGAGGGCGCCGTCCAGCGGGGGCGACGCCGGATCGCATCGGGGCAGCATCGCGGCCGCGATCGCAACCGCCAGCGTCAGCCGCCAGGATGTCCCGGGGCCGTTAGCCATCTTATGTCCCCGACCCGTTAGCCATCTTGAGTGGGCGGCCGCCCCTCCCCGCGCCGAACGACCCGCAACCGATCCACGTCACCGCCGTCGAAGTGCTCGATCGCACCATCCGGCCAATGCACCAGGATTCGATCGACGCGCTCCGCCTCGCCGAGACCGAAGTGGGTCGTGAGATCGGTGCTCGAGAAGTAACTGCGGGCGGCGGTGACGGTCCGCACGAGCATGCGGCGATCCAGCCAAACTTCGATGCGGGCTCCGACCGCATCGCGTCTCAACGCGGGGTCGATCGCGCGAATCGCCAGCCAGTGGCCTTGCCGGGGTGTTTCGTTGCGGTAGAGCCGCACGGTGCCGTTCGAGTTCGCGACCACGAGATCGATGTCGCCGTCACGATCGATGTCGCCGGCGGCGAGACCGCGGCTCACCTCGAGGTCGTCGCACGCGGGACCGCAGCCCTCCGCGACCTCCGTGAACCGCCCCTCGCCGCGGTTGACGAAGAGCTGATTGGGCTCGGCGTAGGGATTCCAGTGATCGCTGAGCCACGCACCGGGGAGGGTGCGACGCCGGAACATGCGGCCGTTTGCGATGAAGAGATCGAGATCGCCGTCGAGCTCGAGGTCGAAGAACGCCGTTCCGACCCCGGTGCGATCGAGGCTCGGGCCCGCCAGCCCGCGGCCCATCGTCTCGTCGAAGAACTGACCGGACCCGCGGCGGCGGTAGAGCGTGTTGGTCTCCTGCACGAGGTGGGTGATGAACAGATCCTCGGCGCCGTCGCCGTCGACGTCGCCCCGCGCGATGCCCATGGCCGCCTCGGCTCGCCCGTTGCCGTTGACCGCGAGCCCCATCAGAGCGGCCCGGTCGACGAAGGTGCCGTCGGCCTGGCTGATCCAGGCAAAGTTGGGATCTCCGTCGTTCCCGACGTAGACGTCGATGCGGCCGTCTCCGTCGAGGTCGTCGAAGATGACGCTCAGCCCGCGACCGGGGGTCGCGAGACCCGCGGCCTCGGTGACGTCGGTGAAGGTGCCGTCGCCCATGTTCCGGTAGAGCACGTCGGGCACGGCGGGGGACACCGACGGCCCGGCGTAGTCCGGCCGCCCCGCCGCATCTCGTGCCTCTCGTACCGAGTCATAGGCGAGGTAGTTGGTCACGAAGATGTCCAGCCATCCATCGCCGTCGGCGTCGAAGAAACCGGCCGAGGCGGAATAGGCGTCGTTGCCGATCCCCGCGTCGGCGGTCGCGTTCTCGAACGTGCCGTCGCCGCGATTGCGGTAGAACGCGTCGGGACCGTAATTGGTGACGTAGAGGTCGAGGTCGCCGTCGTTGTCCGCATCCCCGACCGCCACTCCCATCCCGTAGCCCGCGTCGGCGGCCCCGCCCGCGTCGGGCGCGACGCGAAACACACCGTCGTCACCTTGGAGCAGCAGCTGGTTCACACCGTCGGCCGCCGGGGCGCGGCGGGCGACATCCCAGCGGCCGTGCACGAGGTACAGATCGAGGTCGTCGTCGCCGTCGGCATCGAAGAGAGCAACGCCGCCAGTCATGCTGTCGGGCATGAAGTAGTTCCCCGGCGCCGCGCGATCGAAGTCGACGTCCACGCCCCACGCCTCCGTCGCGTCGACGAAGAACGGCGGGGGCGCCGCCGCGGGAGCCGGGTCGGAGCGCTCGCAGCCGAAGCACGCCGGGAGAAGCAGGGCCACGATGACGACGAGGGGTCGCACGAAACGAGTGTAGTAGGTCAACCTCGCTGCTCACAGGCGCCATACTCTTATGACGCTTAGCCTCCAGAGCTTATGGGTTGTTCTCCCTAAAGGCGGGTCGGACCTCCGATTCCGGCTTCCATTGTTCACCGTACAGGGACTTGTACACCTGAGTCGATTCTGTAGATCCCTTCACAGTACCGCCTCGCCAAAGATCATATTCAGCATTGGAATAGGTATCGAAGAATCGGGTCAGTCTTTTATCCAATTCCGAAACCACTTCAGCGTAGTCGGGATTTCCGTATAGGTCGTTTTCTTGTTTCGGATCCTTCTGAATATCGTAGAGCTCGTGCTCACCCGTACCTTTCAGTCGTTTCCAATATGAATACTGATCGGTTCGGATGACACGCGTTGCCTCCTGATCCATATACACAGCATCGCTCCATGATGCGAGTTCGCTCCCTCTTAGATGTTCAGCAAAACTCCGCCCAGGGGAGTTGGTGATTCCCACATCTGATCCGGCCATATCCAGTAGGGTGGGCATGAGATCGTATTGCCCAATGAACAAATCACTTACCTGTCCTTTTTCAATGACGCCCGGATAGTGAGCGATCAACGGTATGTTCATCGCGGTATCGTACAAGCTCGCCGGAAATGAAAAATCAGTGTGTCCCCACAGACCATGTTGGCCGAAAAAATTTCCCTGATCGCTGGTGTAGATCACCAAGGTGTTCTCTGCGAGACCGTTGGCTCTCAGTGCTTCCAACAAACGGCCAACACCATCGTCTACCATCGTGTTCTGTGACGCTGCATTCGCCATCGTTTCCCGGTCGTTATGCATTCGCGCCAAATTCAAATACCATTCTTCTGGGTCGGTAACCGTTAGTTCTTCGAGTATCGTCTCGTTGACCCTGTTTCTCGGAAACGAAGGGAACGCCTTGTCCTTGTAATCCGCATAGTGCCGGTTCTTGGCGGCACCGAGATTTGTTGGCGGATTCATATAGGGCCCGTTGTAGGTAACCATCAGGAAAAAGGGCTTTTGATGATCGTAGGCTTGCAGGTATTCCACGGCTTTATCTGAAAAGAAATCGACGCTGTGCTTGCCCTCTAATTTGTATTTCTTGGAGTTGTCATTGATTTCGTTGTCCCAGAAATCGACGGTGTGGCCCAGATTGAATGTCACCCAATAATCGAACCACTCGTCCGGCGGCCGCGGCTGACCCAGGTGCCATTTGCCGATCAGTGAGGTCTGGTAGCCTCGATTCTTGAGTGTGTAGGGAAGCGTTCGGTACTCTCTGATCGCGTTCCAATCACTGGGCCAATTCCCCATCTCTTCATCATCGAGCCAATCCTGGACCCCATGTTGAGATGGCATGAGCCCTGTCAACAACGTGGCGCGTGTAGGTGAACACATGCCGTGTACGGCGAAAGCGCGGGTAAAGCGCACTCCCTCAGTGGCAAGTCGATCAATGTTGGGCGTCTTGACATCCGGGTTCCCGTAAGTGCCCAGAATCGAGGCGGGTTGGTTGTCGACCACGATCAATAGAATGTTCGGCTGGGTATCTTTTGCTTCTGCGGGTATCGCAGAGAGAAGAAGTAGGGATATGTACAAACATATCTTCTTGTGGGTGGCGAAATCAGAAATTGTTGCGAACACGGATCCCTTCATGATCGCTTCCTTTGTTTGTAATGTTCTTCGCAAGCCCTCGCCTATTCTCGCGTGATTGCGCGCATCGGTTCCATGTCTATACCAAAATTGACCTGTGTTTTCGCGATGCCGAGTCATCGCGGCCGAGGCCCCTGGCGCACTTGGTTGCGCGGTGTTCTTTGCCGACTTCGGAAGCGACTTCTTATCCGAATCCATTCATGCAGACTGGCCATGTTGTTCGCCGCACTCCTCGCCTGCAAGAAGAAGTCGACTGCGGATGATTTCTTCTCCGGTAGGGGAGGGGGAGGAATTTCGATCCGGCACGAGGCGCGGTACCCGAGGCGGCTGCGAATCGCCCAATGCCCCGTTCCTGCCCGTATCCCGCGCGACCGCGATCGCCCGCATCGAAGCCTGCTGGTCGGACAGAGTCGAGACTTCGATTTCGAATCCCCGATCGTACGCGGTCAAATCTA
>JAFDAW010000325.1 GCA_019313605.1 Deltaproteobacteria bacterium | reverse complement strand
TCGAGCTCCGCGAGAATCCGCTCGATCGGCCCGCCCGGAACAGCCTGAACGATCGCGAAATTCAAGAGCATGATCGCAAATAGCGTCGGTACGATCAGAAGCAGGCGCCGGATGATGTACGCGGCCACGCTATCGCTCGCTGCCGCAGCCGTGCCGAAGCGGAGCGATCAACCACCGCCTCCGCGAGCGGCCTCGAGCCGCGCTGCCTTCGCCTTGTCGTACCACCAGGTATCGATCGCGAGCCCCTCGGTGGGCACGATTTCAGGCCGGCCGAAACGATCCCAGTAGAGCAGCCGGTCCGCGGAAATGTAGAAGTGGGGAACCATGTAGAAATCCCAGAGCAGCACGCGATCCAATGCGCGAACGCGTGTAACCAGCTCCTCCCGGCTCTTTGCCGCGATCACGAGTTCGATGAGTTCGTCGACCGCGGGGTTCGCGATCCCCATCGAGTTGCGCCCGCCCTCGCGCTTCGACGATTCGCTCGACCAGAATTCGCGCTGTTCGTTGCCTGGGGAATTGGTCTGACCAATCCGAATCGTCGTCACATCGAAGTCGAAGGTGTCCATGCGTTGTCGATACTGCGCGGTATCAACCGTCCGCACAGAGGCGTCGACGCCAAGTCGATCCAGATTCTTCTTGTACGGAAGCGCAATCCTCTCCATGCTCGGAGACGACAATAGGATCTCGAAGGCCATCGGCTCACCGGTCTCGACATGGGTGAGGCGGCCATCGACGATCTTCCAACCCGCCGCCGAGAGCAACTCCATCGCGCGACGCAGGTTGCTGCGGATCTTGCCAGAGCCATCTGTCTTGGGCGGTTGATACTCGCTGGTGAAGACTTCATCGGGAATCCGCCCCCGGAGCGGCTCCAGGATTTCGAGTTCGGCCGGGGTCGGCAAGCCGCGCGCAGCGAGCTCCGAGTTTTCGAAGTAGCTGCGGATCCGCTCGTACTGCCCAAAGGACAGGTTCTTGTTCACCCACTCGAAATCGAACGCGTAACCGAGCGCCTCCCGAACACGTCGATCCTGAAACAACGGACGCCGCAGATTGAACCCATAGCCCTGGGTGCCCTGGCTCCGCTGGTGGGGAATCAGTTCCCTGCGCAGGCGACCCTCGCGGACATCCGGGATTTCGTAAGCGGTGGCCCATTTCGACGCGCTGTTTTCGAGACGGATGTCGTAGGCATCGGCTTTGAGCCCCTCGATGGCGACACTCATGTCCCGGTAGTACTCCCACCGAAACGAATCGAAGTTGTTGTGTCCGCGATTGACGGGGAGATCTGCACCCCAGTAGTCCGCTCGTCGCCGGTAACTCACGTGGCGGCCCGGCTCGAAGGCTGCGACTTCATAGGGGCCGCTGCCCAGCGGCGGCTCGAGCGTCGTCTCGTCGAAGTTTCGTTTTTCCCAATAGTGCTTGGGGAGTATCCGTAGCTCGCTGAGAATCAACGGAAGCTCGCGGTTTTCGCCCGGCTTGAAGCTGAACTTCACCCGGCGCTCGCCCGCCTTCTCGACCTTCTCCACGCCGGCGTAGTAGAAGCCGTACAGCGGGGAACCCTTTTCGATCAGGGTATTGAACGTCCAGATCACGTCTTCGACGCTGACCCGCTTACCGTCGTGCCAGCGCGCGTCCTTGCGCAGGGTGAACGCGACCCACGAGCGGTCGCTCGGGGTCTCGATGCTCTCCGCAAGCAATCCATAGCGGCTGAACGGTTCGTCCCTCGAAGGCTTCATCAGGCTGTCGTAGATCAGCGCGATACCCGCAGCGGGATTTCCCTTCGCGATGAACGGATTGAAGCTGTCAAAGGTCCCGATCGAATACTGCCGGAGACGGCCGCCCTTTGGTGCGTCGGGGTTTGCGTATTCGAAGTGGGCGAAGTCGGCGGAATAGGTGAGGTCGCCGTGCATCGCAATGCCATGCGCGGGTGCGGGTGCGGCGTCGCTCGCGGGAGCCGAAGTCGGAGCGCCGAGTCCCGATAGTGCGAGCAGCGCAATCGCCCAACCAGAACCAGAACGAGAACGAATCCTCGTGTTCAAATGAGCCCCCGTCGATCTGAAGCTGCGCTGCCAATCGAAATCGGAGATCGCTATCCGATCGGAACGAACTCCCCCAGCAGATTGAAACGAACCCCTAACGCTTGGACGGGAGGCGCAGAATCAACGTCTTGCCGACCGTTGTAGCTTGCAGGTTCGACCACTCAGCCAGCAGGCGACAGCGCGTCACCTGCGCGCTCCCAGGCGATCCCATTTTGATGCGGATTTCACCCTTGCGGTCTTTGTTGAGGCGTTCGATGACGGCCGGCCAGTTTCTCGTTCGTGCCACGGAATCTCCAATTCTGTAGATGGGGACGGAAAACTAGCACGAAGGCGCGCGCATTCCAGCCCGCCTAATACAATGACTCGACTGGCCTAATACAGCGGCCCGATCGAGTCAATCCAGCGGTTCGACCAGCCGCGGCAGGATTTCGCTGATCGAACCGCGGATCACGGCATCCGCGAGCGCGTCCATCTCGGTGGGCTGTTCGTTCAAGATCACCACCCGGGCCCCCGCGGTCTTCGCAAGGGGAACGACATTGGCGATCGGGAAGACAGTCAACGTGGTGCCCACCGCCAGCATCAGATCGCATTGCCGAGCGGCTACTTCAGAACGCTCGAGGTCTTCCGCCACCAGGCCCTGTCCGAACGAAATCGTCGCGGCCTTGAGGATGCCCCCGCAGCTGCGGCAAGCCGGGTCGGCTTCCCCGGCGCGGATTCGATCGAGAACGTTCGGCATCGGGCCGCGCTCTCCGCACTCGAG
>JAFDAW010000324.1 GCA_019313605.1 Deltaproteobacteria bacterium | reverse complement strand
CCAGTGGGATCTCGTCTTCGACAACAACGACTTCTACAAGGGAGGCTGGGCGGGGCAGGGCCTCTTGATCAATGCGGAGCGGGACTACGTGGCGGTCTACGCGGGCTATTTCAAGGACGCTGAACACAGCGAGGCCGATTTGCTCCCCATTCTGCGCGAAGTGCTCGAGGGCGTCTTCGGAAACCTTTGATCGAGCGCGTGGGATCGGCTCAGCCTTCCCCGCGGTAGACGCAGCCCGTATCGCAGGTCTCTCGCACCACGACCCGCGACAGGCCCGGGATCCCCGGCGCGATCCGCTCCCACACCCAGCGTGAGAGATTCTCACTCGTAGGATTTTCGAGGCCGTCGATCTCGTTCAGGTAGTGGTGGTCGAGCTGCTCGAAGACCGGCTGAAACGCCCGATCTACATCGAAGAAGTCGATCAGCATGCCGGTCCGGGCATCGGGCTCCCCCTCGATCCAGAGCTCGATCCGGAAGGAATGGCCGTGTAGCCGAAAGCACTTGTGGTCTTCCGGCATCCGCGGGAGCCGGTGCGCGGCCTCGATCGTGAACTCGCGGAAGATTTCCATGGATTGGCCTCTCCTTACCGCGCCCAGGGCCAGCACGGGCCTGCGGGTGAAGGGGAGGGTATCAGCCCATTTGCAGCCCTCCAGCGCAGATTCTCACGTTCCAGTGGGAACGAAAATCTACACCTCGAGCGAAGGGAAACAAATGAAGTGACCCCTCAAGGGTCTCGGGTGTTCCCCCGATAAATTCAGTTACTACGGGCGAACCCACACCTCGTGGAACAGCCGGCATAGAAGGATACTGATATGGCAAATCAAATGAATTCACGGCAATCGTTCCTTCGGTTGACGGGCTGCTGCTTCGCGCTTGCGCTGGCCTGCTTGTTCGCCCAGCCCGCTGCAGCGGCAACCATCCATTCGGGAACCTTTACGGAAGATGGCCCTCCCGAGGGCTCGGGCGACACGTTCACCATCACCAACGACGCGTTGTCGACCGAGGACATTCTTTCGGTGGTGATCGATCTGACGCTCAGTCCGAACTCGGTCTACGACATCGCGGGCGGCGGAAGCTCACCGTTCAACAGCGCGGACCCGTACCAGACAGATAACGTCGACGGAGCGCTCAAGGTACTCACGATCACGTTTGCCGCCGGCGAGCTCACCCCTGGCGACACATTCACCTTCACGATCGACCTTGACGACAGCGTCAGTGGGGCGACCATTTCAGGCGGCGATATTGCGGGCTCTCAAGTTACGGCGACCTTTGCTCTAGCCGGCCCCATTGCCACTGGGATCCTAGACGGCGGTGGAATCAATGCGAACTGGGCGTCGCCCATACCGGAACCGAATACATTGGCGCTCCTCGGATTGGGCCTGACCGGGCTCGCGTGGGGAGGCCGTCGCCGCCGCTAGCCGCTCATCGTACACACTACCTGCAACACTCCACGCAGCCCGACGCCGACCCACGGCGCTCGGGCTGTCGTGTATCTGGTGTTCGTCGATCGTTGCGTTGGGAACTGGGCCCGCAGGTCGAGGGCCCGGGAGAACCGGTGGCGTCGCTGGCGTTATTTCGGTTGTTCGATCGCGGCTGACGTGATGCGGCGGGTATCGAAACCGCGAACCGCTTCTGCGAGCACATCGGCAGCCAGGGAGATCCCGCGCGGATTCCAGTGGGAATCGTCTGGTTGGTAGAGGTAGGGTGATTTGTTGGCGCGGAAGACCGGCCGCAGATCGACGACTTGAACGCCCTGCGCGCGGCTGCCATCGATCAAGCGATCCAGAAAGCTCGGAGCCGCGAGGGCTTCGCGCGCTTCTTCTGGAAAGAATTCGGGGTAGATCGTTCCCGATTCGGGTAGCGGGCAGTAGATCAAGTGAACGCCGTGTTTGGCGAGGAATGCCGAAAAGGCCTGCACCATCGCGATCACGGCTTCAACCTCACGCTCTTCCGCGGAGGCGGTGAGGCCCTGGTCCTCCAAACCCAGCGCGAGAAACAGCCCCTCCGGCGTGTCGATCAAATTGGGGTTGCCAAACCAGCGGTGCTGAAGCCCGTTGTAGAGATAGCGCGCCCAGTGTGTGAGGCCGTTGTCCCGATTGAGCCGGTCCTCGAAGGCTTCGAGTGCTTCGCCGGCTCGACGAATCGCGAGCAGGCTCCTTTCGAACGGACTGGCGGAATCCGCGTTAGCAGCCGGAAAGGAAAGTGGGCGCGGGCGAATCCGCCGCGCGACCGGGGCCCAGATGACGATCTCTGGAGGGGTCTCCGCAAAGCGGGAATCTCGCAGAAAGAGCGCTGGCACGTCTACGGACTGGACGGCGAAATTGTAGATCGGTTCGCGGAGTTCCCGACTCATCGCGACCGTGACCGTCTCGCGGTCGGTGATGCTCGAGCCCGCCACGTAGCTATCGCCGAGAACGACGACTCGCGGGTGCTCGATCTCGATCGGATTTCGCAATCCCCAGCGGTCCGTGGTGAAGACCACGTCGCGCGGAACCTGGAGGCTCCGAACCCAACTCGAGCGGCCGAGGTCGCCAACCTCCTGCATCTCGATCCGTTGATTGCTCGCGAAGCGGTGGGTTTCGTCGTCTCGAATGGTGTCCCAGATCCGAAATTCCGGAGACTCGAAGAACGAAGACTGGACGAACAGCGCCGCCCAGATGACCAGCATTAGAAACAAGAAGCGGCGCGATCGACTCATCGCTCTAGAACCGGAAGTAGAGGAACGGCGAGATTTCCACCCGGCCGTATCCAATCAAGATTGCGGAGATGAACAGCGCGCTCGCGTACGCGATCTGGGGTAG
>JAFDAW010000089.1 GCA_019313605.1 Deltaproteobacteria bacterium | reverse complement strand
CGAGTTCTTCCACGCGGTCTTCGGGGAAGTTTTCGATCACGACCTTGAGCGGGCGAATCACACCCATCGCGCGTGGCGCGCTGAAGTTGAGCGCGTCGCGCACGAAGTGTTCGAGCAGGCCGATGTCGACCACGGAGTCACGCTTGGTGATGCCGACTTCGTCGCAGAAATGAAGGATGGCCTCCGGCGGGTAGCCGCGCCGACGGATTCCGCAGAGGGTCGGCATCCGCGGATCGTCCCAACCGCTCACGCGCTGCTCCTCGACCAACTGCAACAGCCTGCGCTTGCTGAGCACGGTGTAATTCAGATTCAATCGAGCGAATTCGGTTTGCTCTGGCCGCGCCTCGGTCTCGCAGGCCTCGAGGTACCAATCGTAGAGCGGTCGATGATCCACGAATTCCAGCGAGCAAAGCGAGTGTGTGACGGCCTCGATCGCGTCCGATAGTCCGTGAGCGAAATCGTACATCGGATAGATGGGCCACTCGTCTCCGGTGCGGTGATGGTGAATCTTTCGGATTCGATACATGATCGGATCTCGGAGATTCAGATCCGGCGACTGCATGTCGATCTTTGCGCGCAAGACGTGCGCGCCGTCCGCGAACTCTCCTGCGCGCATGCGCTGGAATAGATCGAGGTTTTCTTCGATCGAACGCCCGCGGTGCGGACTCTCGGTGCCGGGCTCGTAGAAGTTCCCGCGCTGTTGGCGGATTTCTTCGAGGCTGGAGCTGTCGACGAAAGCGAGGCCCTTCTCGATCAACAGGACCGCGAAATCGAAGAGCTGCTGAAAATAATCGGAGGCAAAGTGGCGGCGATCGCCCCAGTCGAAACCGAGCCAGCGGATGTCCTGCTGGATGGCGTCGACGTACTCGACGTCCTCGGCTTCGGGGTTGGTGTCGTCGAAGCGCAGGTTGCAGACGCCGCCCGGGAACGCGGCCGCCATGCCAAAGTTGAGATTGATCGAGCTCGCGTGGCCGATGTGCAGGTAGCCGTTGGGCTCCGGCGGGAAGCGCGTGACGACGCGCCCGCCGTGCTTTCCGGCGCTTACATCCGCTTCGATCTTCTCGCGGATGAAATGCGAACGGGCTTCCGCGGGCTTTGCTGTGTTCGAATCGCTCTTTGCCATCGATCTCTCCGCGCGGGTACCCGCGAGGGCGGAGAATAGCGTCGATTCTTCCCGCGAGGCTCCGGGCGATTCCGGTGTATTGCGCCAGGAGCCCAATCGGCACCAGAACGGCCGCTGGCCCGTTGCGCGCTTAGGTTCTCATCGTACACTGACCCTTCGAAACCCCCGATCAGGGAGGGCGGCTGCCATGGCGGGTTCACCGAAGGACCGCGACGCCGATCGCGATCGGCTCGAACTCGACGACGACCGGGCGGGGATCGATCGCCGCACGTTTCTCCAACAGGGCGGCCGGGCCGCCCTGGGCATCGGGGCATTCGGGGTCGCCTACGCGGCCCAGGCCGCGAGCCTTCCCGCGGGCGCTCCCACGATCCAGAAATACGTGCCGCTCGGCAAGACGGGGCTGATGATCTCGGATATCGGCTTCGGATCGAGCGGCTGCCCGAGCGCTGACATCGTGCGCCACTGCTACGACCGCGGCATGAACTACTTCGATACCGCCGAGGGGTACGGCACCGAGGGTTGGAATGAAGGGGGATATGTCGAGAATTTCTTGGGTGAAGCGCTCCACGACAAACGCGACAAGGTGGTGATCACCACCAAGTACTTCGCGGAAGCCAAGGACGACCGCAAGCTCATCATGTCCAAACTCGAGGAGAGCCTGCAGCGCTTGCGCACCGATCACGTCGACATCTATCTCAATCACAGCGTCAACGACCTCGACCGCCTGAAGAACCCCGAGTGGTTCGAGTTCGTGGAACTCGCCAAAAAGCAGGGGAAGATTCGCTTTTCGGGGATGTCCGGACACGGCGGCCAGCTGCAGGAGTGCGTCGAATACGCGATCGACAACGACCTGGTCGACGTGATCCTCTGTTCGCACAACTTCGGCTCCGATCCGAAGTTCTACGAGCGCTTCACGAAGAAATTCGACTGGGTGGCCAACCAGGCGGGGATTCGCCGTCTGTTCAAGAAGGCCCACGACAAGGGCATCGGCGTGATCGCGATGAAGACGCAGATGGGCGCCAAGCTCAACGACCTATCCGCCTACGAGGTCGAGGGGGCGGGCCTCCCGGAAGCTTCGCTGCGTTGGGTCTTGTCGGATCCGAACGTCGACGCCGCGATCATTTCGATGACGAGCACGGAAGTTGCGGACAGCTACATCCGGGCTTCGGGCAAGCGCGGTGTGCGGTCGAGCGACGCTCGCGTCCTCGAGCAATACGTTCGCAACAACAGCACCGACTACTGCCGGCCGGGTTGTTCGAATTGCGAGTCCGCATGTCCGTACGGGGCTCCAATCGCCGACGTGCTGCGGCAGCGGATGTACGCGAAGCGCTACGGCAACCAGCCGCTCGCTCGCACCGGCTATGCGGCGCTCGGGCAGGGCGCATCGGCGTGTCTGGGCTGCAGCGGTGAACCTTGCCAGAACGCCTGCGAATTCGGGCTGAACATCAGTGCGCTGACGCGGGAAACAGCCGCGTTGCTAAGCGCCTAGCCTCGTTCGAGTTCGTGAAGACCCAGCCGGGCGTTTGCGGTGCTGCACTCGCGATTTCGAGCGCGTTGGGGATTGCGCTTGCGATGTCCGCGCTTGCGCCGACGCGTTCCATGGCGGGCGACTTCCATCCCTATCGGTCCGAATTCAGCCGCTTCAGCGTCGATTATCCGGGCGGCTCCCCGACGGTCCTCAAGCTGGCCGGATCCAAATTTACAACGACGGGTAACGATATCAATTACGCGGTGATTTTCGACGGTGTCGAGTTTGCAGTCGAGACCCACGACGTCCCGCGCTTTGCAATGCTCGTGCTGACGAGCCATTACGTCCTCGAACGCAGCGTGAGTGGCAAGCTCGAGGACATCGGCGCGCGCGCGATCAGTGTTGTGGAGACCTCTTTTCAGGGAGAACCGGCGCGAGAAGTCGACTTCGAAGCTTCCGATCGAGCGTTCGCGGGCAAGATGTTGTTGGTCCTGGCGGATCGCCGAATCTATCTCGTGAGTGTTCAGCATCCGTCGTCGATCGACCCCCCGGATGCCAGTGCGCAGTTTTTCGAAAGCTTCTCGTTCTGGCTCGAATGACAGCGACCCGAGCGAAACGAACTTCTGTACCCTATGGTTTCGCAGGGGGGAGAGGTGAAGGTTCTTCGCTTTCTCAAACGCGAGCTTGCAGCGGAGGCCCGAAGTTGGGTCGATGAGCGGATCGTTTCCGAAGAACAGGCCGGCCGGATTCTCGACCGCTACGGAGCGCGCCTTCCAGACGGGTCGGAGCGCTCGGTCGGCTACATCGTGCTGCTCTCGCTCGCAGCGGTGTTCGCGGGCCTCTCCATTCTCGTGCTCGTATCCGCGAACTGGGACGAGATCCCGCGCGGTTTGCGAATGGGCGCGATGGTTGCGCTCACCCTCGCATTTCACGCGCTCGGCCTTCGGCAACAGCGCGCCGAAAACCCAAAGATTGCTGCTATCTGGTTCCTGCTCGGATGCTTCAGCTACGGAACCTCGATCTTCCTGATCGCGCAGATCTACCACCTCGGCGAGCACTACCCCGACGGCATCTGGTGGTGGGCGGTCGGGACACTCCCGTTCGCAATTCTCACCCGCAGCCGGGCCATCACCTGGCTGATGACGGTGATCGCGCTGATCTGGCTCGGGACTGAAACATTCGAAACCTTCTTCCCGATCAGCTGGCCGGTGTTCGCCGCCGCAATCTTCTGGTTCTGCATCTACCAGAAGGAGAGCCTGCTGCTCTTTCTCATCAACCTCGTCGCAACGACCTTCTGGATCGAGGTCCTCTTTGCGCGCTACCTCGGAGAAGATCACCTGTTCGCGTTCGAAGAAGAGCATATCCCGCTGACCGTCGGCCTCTTCGTCCTCTACTACGCGTTGGGGAAGTGGATGGAAGGGCGAACCGATCGGCCGCGCCTGGCCGAATACGGCATGGCACTGCGCCTCTGGTCGCTGCGCCTCGGTCTGGTCATGTTGCTGGCGTTTTCGTTCGCGGAAGCCTGGGAGTCCGCGATGGAGCTGCAGTATGAGAGCCCCGCGTGGGTCTGGGGTTGGTTGATCGTCGTGACGGGCGTGACTGGGTTTTTCCTGCACCGCATCTGGGTCGAACGCGGCCCGCGCGCCTGGTGGGACGACGGCCTCTCGGCGCTCGCGTATCTGCTCTTCTTCGTGCTGGTCGTGCTGATCTCGCTGCTGATGACCGAGAAGAACGAGAACCTCGCCATCGGGCTCCAGCTCTTCGGCAACCTCGCGTGCGTGGGAAGCGGCATCTGGCTGATCCTGCGCGCGCTGCGCGATTCCGTGACCCTCTACTTCTACACCGGAATCGGCGTCATCTTGATTCTCGCGTTGCTGCGCTACGGGGATCTGGTGGGCGATTACGTTGGAGGTTCGCTGCTCTTCCTCTTCTTCGCGGGCGTGCTCTTCGGATCGGCACGGTTCTGGCGCGCCCACATCGGCAAGGGGACCTCGCCATGACCCGTCTACACTGGTTGATGGCCGCCATCGCGCTGCAGCTCGGCGTTCTCGCGATGGAGTATCTCGGCAGCGTCTGGCCGCTTTGGACCGGCGAAGAAGTTCGCCTAGAGATCGCACCCGTTGATCCGCGCAGCATGTTCCGCGGCAATTACGCGCGCCTCGCATACACGGTGGCAAACGTCGATTCGAAACTGTTCGAAGGGTCGGACAGAAATCTCCGCAAGGGCGAAGTCGTCTACGTCTTCGTGGAAGAAGGCGAGGGCGAGGTCTGGCACGCCACCGGCGTTCAACTCGAACAACCGCTGTCGGGCCTGTTCCTGCGAGGGCGCATGATCCGCGCCTGGTCGCAGAACGAGCAGCCACTCCAGATCCGCTACGGAATCGAAGCCTGGTTCGCGCCGAAAGCCAAAGCCCTCGAGATCGAGGCGGCTGTCCGCCGTCGCCCCGGAGAAGATGCGCGCGCCTACGCGATCATCGCCGTCTCGGGCTCGGGCCGCGCAGCGCTCGCGCGGCTGGATCTACCCTGAATTCAAATACCGATTCGATTCGAGTCGCCGATCCAATGCCAATCGTTCGATGATGGATTGATCGGAACATCCCAATCGATTTCAGCCCGATTCGGATTTGCGCGCCTTTGGCAAGCGGATCGCGAGCAGGCACGCGACGAACATCAAGACTGCGGCGAGGACGAACGGGCCGCCCTGGTAGAGCGCGTAGAGAGCGCCCGCTGCGGTGGGGCCGAGTACGCGCGCGAGCGATGCGCTCGACTGGAAGGTGCCCATCACCGATCCGCGCTCACTCGGTGCCGCGGTCATCGATACCATACTCAGGATGGGGGGTTGGCCGATGCCGCGGCCGATCGACGAGAGCGCGAGGGGTAGCAGCACCCAACCGACCGTCGGCATGAAGGGCACTGCGAGCAGCGAGACGGACATGATCGCGAAGCCCGTGAGTGCGAGCTTGCGCTCGCCGAAGCGCGCGGCGAGGGATCGCATGGCGCCACCCTGGACGCCACCCATCAGTATGGCCATCCCGACCAGGATGAACGCGACGTGCATTGCGTCGAATCGGAATCGATCGATCATGAAGTACGCGAAGATCGTCTCGAGCTGGGTCACGGCGAGCGAGAAGATCAGATTGAGGATGCAGAATCGCCGAATCGTGGGATTGCGCAGCACTTCGAGTCGACCCGCGCTGGGTTCCCGATCGGCATGGCGTTCGGGTTCGGCGAGCGCCCAGGACGCGAAGATGAAATTGATCGCGGCCAGCACCGCGGCGAGCAGCATCGGGATTCCGTAACCGAACGGTTCGATGTACGCGGAGAGGGTCGCGCCGAAAACCGCGGAAGCGGGCCAGCTCCCATCGAGGCTCGGAGCGAGCAGGCCGCCGATCGCGGGGCCGAGCACGAAGCCGATCCCGTAGCACGCCCCGACCATGCCCATCCAGCGCGTGCGCTCTTCTTCGCGCGTGACGTCCGCCACGTAGGCGGTCGCGACACTGATGTTGGCGCCGAAGATGCCGCCGAGGATGCGGCCCGCGAACAACCCGAGCAGCGAATCCGAAACGCCGAGCAAGGTGAGTGCACCCGCGCTGCCGAGGATCGTGGCCAGCATCACGGGCTTGCGGCCGATGCGATCCGAGAGGCGGCCCCAGATCGGGCTGAAGATGAATTGGAAGGCCGGATAGACGGCGAGCAGGAAGCCGAGGGTAGCCGGGCTGGTGTCGAGGCTCTTCGCGTAGTAGGGCAGGATCGGGACCACGATCCCGAAGCCGATCAGGTCGATGATGATGACCGAAAAGAGCACCAGAAGCGATCGCTTGGAATTGACCATCGGAGAGTCTGTCACGGCGCGGGCACTATAGCGGTCTCGGGGGTCAAGCCGGTATGGCCCGGTCGCGCGCTACAGCGATTTTCGTCCAGCCCAGCTGAGCACTGGAAAGGAGGGGTTCGAGAGTGGGTAGAGGTTGAAAGCGCGGTCGGGGGAAACGACAATGCACCGTGGCATCCACTGATGGGGCGGTTTGGTATCCGTGAAGATCGAACGACCGACAGCTGCGGATTATCCCGAGATTCTCGAAGTCAACGAAAGTGGCCTGCCGCATGTGAATCGGATTTCCGTTGACGATCTCGCGGAATTTTCCGCGCAGTCCCACTACTTCAAAGTCGCGCGCGAGGGTGGGCGCATCACGGCCTTCTTGCTCGCGTTCTCAGAACAGGCCGTGTACGACAGCCCGAATTTTCTCTGGTTTCGGGATCGCTACCCGCGCTTCGTTTACATCGACCGGATCGTCGTCGCGCCATCCGAGCGCCGCTCGGGGATCGGGCGCCTGCTCTATGCGGACCTCGAACGCGAAGCTTCCGCGCACGCTCCGGATCTGACCTGCGAGGTCAATCTCGATCCCCCGAACCCGGGCTCGTTGGTGTTTCACGAGCGCTCCGGTTTCATCGAGGTTGGCCGTCAGCACACGGGTGGCGGCGAGAAGTTCGTCTGCCTGATGTCGAAAGACCTTTCAGCGTAAGCGGTTACGAGCCGCAGAGGGCACTTTTCAGCGTTTCGCACATCGACATGACTCGGTGTTTGCGCGATCGATCGAAAAGGTGCTGTACGGATCCGATCTCTGGGTGATAGAGTCGGCCGCGAGATCACCATCAGGAGATCGAATCGTGTTTGCACGCCTCTACACACCCTTCGCATTTTTCGGGGCCATGTCGTTTTCCGCGGCCTTCTTCATGGGCTTCCGCCACGAGCCCGGCGCTCCCGCGGCGAACATCCTCTACAACATCCTGCTGTTCGCGGTGTTCATCGCCGTGCACATCGTGATGACGATGCCGGCGTTCAAGAAACTGGTCTTCGGGCGCTCCGAAGGTTCGCTCCGCGAGCGTCAGATCTACGTGACGATCTCGGTCTTGACCTGGGTAGGTTTGTTCTGGCTACACGAACCTGTGGGGCTGTTTGGCTTTACCTCGCCCGCGTGGCTGCAGTTCATCGGCTACTGCGCGATGGTGCTGTCGATCGTCGCGTTCTTCGAGTTCGCGACCTTCGAGGCCATCGGCGGGCTGCTCGGGTTGCCGGGCACGGATATGTCGCACAGCGTCGGTGAGGAGACGCCGATCCTGACGGAAGGATCCTACTCGAGCGTTCGGCATCCGATGTACCGCGCCGCATTCTTCATCACGTTTTCGTCACTGCTCGTGCATCCGAATGCCGCGCAGCTGCTCTTTGCGATCCTGACGTCGGCCGGCTTCCTCGGTTTCATTCCGTTCGAAGAACACCAGCTCATGAAGGCGCGCGGCGAGGCGTACCGCGACTACATGCGCGCAACGCCGTATCGAGCATTTCGCGGGATCTGGTAGGTCGAGCGGCGGCGCAGAGGTTCAGGCCGCACTCAATTGGCGCGCGTGGTGGGCGACGTGATCTTCCATGAAGGTCGCGATGAAGTAGTAGCTGTGGTCGTAACCGGCCTGCATCCGAAGCGTCAGCGGGGTGCCCGCGGCCTCGCAGGCTTTCTGGAAGAGTTCAGGCTTGAGTTGTGATTCGAGGAAGTCGTCCGCGGATCCCTGATCGATCAGGATTTCAGCATCCCAACCGTGCTTCGCGATCAACTCGGTCGCGTCGTATTCCGCCCAGGCCGCGCGATCGGATCCCAGATAGCCGCCGAGCGCTTTTTCGCCCCACGGGCATTGGCTGGGTGCGACGATCGGCGCAAACGCCGACACCGATCGATAGCGCTGCGGGTTGCGGAGCGCGCTGACCAGCGCACCGTGTCCGCCCATCGAGTGGCCGAAGATGCCCTGGCGCTCGGTGTCGACCGGAAAGTTCGCCGCGATCAGCGCGGGGAGTTCCTCGTTCACGTAGCTGTACATGCGGTAGTTCTGCGCCCACGGGGGCTCGGTGGCGTCGACGTAGAAGCCGGCCGCCGAGCCGAAGTCGTAGCTTTCGTGCTCGCCAGGGAAATCGAATCCCCTCGGGCTGGTGTCCGGCGCGACGAAGATCATGCCCTCGCGCGCCGCGAAGCGCTGGGCGCCCGCTTTTACGGTGACGTTTTCCCAGCTGCAGGTGAGTCCGGAGAGATAGGTGAGAACCGGAATCGGGCCGTCTGCCGCCTGGGGCGGCGTGAAGACCGCGAATTCCATCGGGCACCCCGTCACCTCGGAATCGTGGCGGTAGACGCCCTGGATCCCACCGAATGCGCGCGCTTGACTGATCGTTTCCAACGGCTCCTCCGCTTTGCGTTCCCGCGGACTCTACGCCATCGCCCCGTCCCGCATCCAGAGCACACGATCAGGGGCAATTTGGGGCGCCATCCGCGGCGCAATCCGGGGGCGGTGATGGCCCGGGCCGGGTATGTTTCACAGCGTGTCCACCCGATGAGCGCCTCGCTCGCTCTCAGGTGCGGTGGTGCGGAGGGGAATTTGGCGAAAAAGCGAAAGCCGCCCCGATTCGTTGCACGTCCGGAAACCCAAGTTCTCAGCCGGGGCTACGACCCCAGCCTCTCGGTGGGATCCGCGCGACCCGCGGTCTTTCGATCTTCGACCTACGTGTTCTCGAGCCCCGAATCAGCGGAGCGCGCGTTCGCGATCGCGTTGGGGAAGGTCCACGCGATCGAAGGTGAGAACGTCGAACTCATCTACTCGCGCCTCTCCCATCCGAACGCCGAAATTCTCGAAGACCACCTCGTCCCGCTCGAGGAGGGTGCGAGCAGTGCGGCCGTCTTCAACTCTGGGATGGCGGCCATTTCCACGCTGCTGCTGACCCTCTGCCGACCCGGGAGTTCCGTTGTCCACACCGTACCCGTCTACGGTGGCACCCACATGTTTCTCTACCAGTTGATGGAATCCCACGGCATTCACCCGATTGCCGTCAACGCGGGTGATTCCGCGGGCCTCGCTCGCGCAATTGCAGAAGCCGAAAATCTGGCCGTGGTGTTCATCGAATCGCCCGCCAACCCGACGCTTCGCATGACGGACATCGCCGCGGTTGTCGCAGCGGCCGGGCAATGCGCGGAGCGACCGGTGGTTGCTGTCGACAACACCTTCATGGGTCCGATCTTCCAGCACCCTCTCAAGCTCGGCGTCGATGTCTGCGTCTACTCGGCAACGAAATACCTCGCCGGGTTCAGCGACATGTTGGGCGGTGCGGTGATCTCAGCCGACCCGGAGTTGGTGTCTCATCTGCGCTCGACGCGAGTGATGCTGGGTAACATTCTGCAGCCCGACGAATGCTGGTTGCTCGACAGTCGGCTCGCAACCGTTTCACTGCGGATGCAGGATCTACGAAGCCCAATGCGATTGGCCGGGCGGAATCTTTTCGATGGAACTCGGCGACAAGCGCAAGGCCTTCGAGTTCCTGCGCCGACTGCATATTACAAAGAATGCCGTCAGTCTCGGCGGGATGGAATCGCTCGCCTGCCACCCCGCCACCACCACCCATTCCGAGATGACCGCCGATCAACTGGAAAACGCGGGGATCACTCAGGGCCTCGTGCGGGTCTCGGTGGGGATCGAAAACTGGCGCGACCTGCTTCACGAGTACACCGCCGCGCTCGACGAGCTCTAGATCTCACACTTCCAGAGTCCACGCTTCTCGATTTCAGCTTCTAGAATTCAAACTGGGCGGCCGCGCGGTCCTGAAGAATCGGGCGGATGTGTTCGGCAATCAATTTCTGGTGCGCATCGGAAGCCGCGTAGCTCTGGAAATCGGACCGGTTGTCGAAGTCCGCGACGATTGCAAATTCGAAGTTTCCCTCGGCGATCGCCTCATCGTCGCCAAACTGGTAGCTGCGGATTTGCGGGATTGCGGCGGGCAGCGCGGCGAGCCCCTCGCGGACGGCTTGTTTCTGGTCGTCCGACGTCCCTGGTTTCCAACGCATCAAGACCACATGTCTGAGCACGATCGACTCTCCCTCTCTTGAATTTTCGGACGGGGGAGATCCTACCACCCATTCGCCCGGAGCCTCACCTGCGGGCAGGTTCCGGCGATCGGGCAGCAGCAGCCCACGAGACCTATCATCCCCATCTGATGACGGCTTCAGTTCCGGAAAATCTCGAACTCCGTATCGGCGACCCCGCTGTTCGCCGCGCGCTCGATAAACTTTGCTCGTCGGTTCGCGCAGCGGGAGGCAGCGCGATGCTCGTCGGTGGCTGTGTCCGCGACGCGCTGCTGGGCCTCGCTGCGGTCGATCTGGATGTCGAGGTCTACGGAATCGAGCCCGCCGAGCTCGTCGATCTGCTGGCCTCGCATTTTCCGGTCGATCTCGTCGGTGAATCGTTTGGCGTCATCCGCTTGCGGGATTTTCCGATCGACGTGTCACTCCCACGCCGCGAGTCGAAGCGGGGCCTCGGTCACCGCGGTTTCGAGATCGAATCGGATCCCCGGATGGATCCGCGCGACGCCGCGTCGCGCAGGGACTTCACGATCAATGCCATCGCCCTCGATCCCGAGAGTGGGAAGATCTTCGATCCATTCGATGGGGCCGCGGATCTGAAGCATCGCGTCTTGCGTCATACGACCGATAAGTTCGCCGAAGATCCCCTGCGCGTCTTGCGCGGCATGCAATTCACCGCGCGTTTCGTGCTGCAGCCCGCACCCGAGACGATCGAGCTCTGCCGACAGATCGAACCCGAGGGGCTGGCGTCAGAGCGGATCCTCGGCGAGTGGAAGAAGTTGATCCTCCAAGGAGAGCAGCCCTCGCTTGGGCTGGCATTTCTGCGCGACTGCGGCTGGCTCCGTCATTATCCCGAACTCGAGGCGCTGATCGGTTGCGAACAGAACCCGCGCTGGCATCCCGAGGGAGATGTCTGGACCCACACCCTCCACTGCATGGATGAGTTCGCCGCTGAGCGCGTCGGGGTCGAGCGCGAGGATCTGGTCGTCGGATTTGCCGTGCTCTGTCACGACATCGGTAAACCCGCGACGACCGTCCGGAGTGCAGATGGCCGCATCAGCACGAAGAATCACGGAACGGTCGGAGCCGATATGGCACGGGTGTTTCTGGGCCGCATGACCGACGAGGAAAAGTTGATCGATGAAATCGTTCCGCTCGTCGCTCGCCACCTGGCTCCACTCCAGTTGTTCGGCGGGAAAGCGGGTGACGCCGCGATTCGGCGGCTGGCGTGTGAGGTCGATCGCATCGATCGGCTGGTGCGGGTGGCCTACGCGGATCAGCGAGGGCGCCCGCCGCTTCGGGTCGAGCGTTTCGAGGCCGGTGATTGGTTGCTGGAACGCGCGCAGGCACTGTCCATCGACAAACAGGCTCCGAAACCGCTGCTGATGGGTCGCCATCTGATCGAACTCGGACTCAAACCGGGGCCCGATATTGGAGCGGTGCTCGAGGCTTGTTTCACCCGTCAAATCGAAGGTGAGTTCAATACGCTCGAGGCGGGTCTCGAATGCGCGCAAGCGATCATCGCCGAAGCCGCCGAGGCGCGAGCGAAGTAGCGCCCCGACTCAGGACAGCCAGCGTCCGAGCGGTGAGCGATACAGGACGCGAATCAATCGCTGCATGCGCACTTCGTTCTTGAACGAGTGCGGGTAGAGCCCCGCTGTGGCCTTTCCGCCGAATCGATCGATCAAGATCGGTTTGGCGTGCGTGAAGCCTCGGAGGGCGTTCGGGCCGTGCACGTGCCCCACTCCGCTGTTCTTGAGTCCGCCGAAGGGGGCTTCGAGCACGCCGTAGGTGACCGACATGTCGTTGATGCAGGCACTTCCGCTGTCGATTCGCCGCGCGAGTTCGACACCGCCGCGATGGTCTCGCGTCCAGATGTTGGCCCCCAATCCGTAGTCGGTCTGGTTGGCGAGCCGGACGGCTTCGTCGAGGTCTGCGACGCGCATGATTGGGAGGATGGGACCGAAGGTCTCTTCCTGCATGATGAGCATGTTGTGGTTGACGTCGGAGAGCACCGTCGGTTCGTAGAAGAGACCGTCGAGGTCCGGGTTTCGCCGGCCGCCGGCGAGCAACTTGGCACCCTTGGCGATTGCGTCCGCCATATGCGCCTCGATGATTTCGAGCTGCCGATCCCAAAAGATCGCGCCGACGTCAAATTCTCCGTGGCTTCCCTGGCGCAAGCGCGCAACGCGCTCGAGCACTTTTTGTGTGAACTCGTCCGCGACTTCATCGACGACATAGACGCGCTCGGTCCCACAACAGACGTGGCCGCTGTTGAGGAAGGCGCCCACGAGCGCGCCGCCCGCCGCGATGTCGAGGTTGGCGTCCTTGCAGACAATCATCGGATCCTTGCCACCGAGCTCCAGCGTGTACGGGATGAGTTGGCGCGCGCAGGCTTCTGCGACGGATCGGCCGGTCTTGACACTTCCCGTGAACGAAATCTTGTCGACGCCGGCTTCGACCACCGCCGCTCCGGTTTCTCCGTCTCCCATCAGGACGCTGACCAGACCCTCCGGTAACCCGACGTCTTCGAGAAGATCTCCGACGAGCTTGCCCGAATACGGCGTGACCTCCGAGGGTTTGAGGAGAACGGCGTTTCCAGCCAACAGCGCT
>JAFDAW010000323.1 GCA_019313605.1 Deltaproteobacteria bacterium | reverse complement strand
GCACGCCGATCGCCGTTCCCCGCCCCGGCTTCGAGTCGATCGTGATCTCACCACCGTGCTTGCGCACGATCTCGTGGGCGATCCCCAAACCGAGGCCGGTCCCCTCACCGACGGGTTTGGTGGTGAAGAAGGGATCAAAGATCCGATCGATCAGCTCTGCGTCGACGCCGCAACCGTCGTCCTCGATCCACGCCATGACACTGCGGTTCTGCGCTTCGGTTCGCACCCGGATCGTCCCGCGGTTGTCAATCGATTGGCTGGCATTGAGGACCAGGTTGAGAAACACCTGCTGCAACTCCTGGGGCGCGCAGGCAATCAACGGAAGCAGTCCGTAGTTCTTTTCAACGGTGGCCGTGACTCTCAACTGTGGCGTCGCCATACGCAAGACGCCGTCGAGCAGCTCGTTCAGGTCTGCCATCGTTCGCTCACCGCGGCCCGCGTGGGCGAGGCCCTTGACGTCGCGCACGATCGCCGTGGCGCGGTCGACTCCCTCGAGGGATTCGTCGATCATCTCGGCGCCTTCGGCGATCAATTCGTCGAATGTCCCCGAGGATCCACTCTTTTCCACTTCCGTTCCCAGGGATTCCCAGTGTTGTCGCAAGAGGCTCAGGTTGGCGCGCACGTAGGCGAGGGGATTGTTGATCTCATGGGCGATCCCCGCCGCGAGTTCACCGACAGCGGCGAGTCGGCCCGAGACCACCAGGCGACCTCGAAGCGCCTCGAGTTCTCGAAGATCCCGGGCGACGAGCACGATCCCGGCCGGAGAACCTTGACGATCGCTCAGAGTCACAGAGGAGAGCGAAACCGGAATCGCATCGCCTCCGTCGCTGCTGAAATCACACTCCAGCTCCGTTAGTTCGTCGATCGGGCGGTTGCGTAGCCCGTGGATCAGTTCCCGGACATCGAGCCCATCCGACCGTCGAGCCTCAACATTGCGACGCCGTCAGGCAGCGTCTCGAGGATCTCCGCCGCGAACGATCCGGGAGCGAGCAGTGGATAACCCGAGCGATAAAACGTCCAGGCGATCGCGCCGCCCAAGGATGCGTGAACGATCGTCCCGAGGTGAAGAACCTGGATCCCGAAGAGGGGGAGAAGGCCATCGGTCAATCCCGCGAGCACGAAGGAGCCCAGAATTCCGGCTCCCATCCAGTACGTGCGATGCCGCTCCCTCTCCGTATTCATCTTCTGACAGGCCTGCCTGCCAATCTCGAACGCAAACCACATACAGGCCAACGCGTAGAGGTGAAAGAGCACGAACGCGGGGCCGAGTTCGTAACCCCAGCCCCAGCGAGTGCGTGTGACACCCGTGTGGAACCACGGGGTGGACCAGTCGAGCAGCAAGAACAATCCGCCAGCGGCGATCAGTGCTGGCAAGGCGCGGCGAATCCGGGGAACGGCTTCACCGGTAACCGCCAATGCGAGCCCAACGCCTAGCGGTCCGATGAACGCCCAGCCGAGAGTGGACGCTTTGGCGTAGACGAGCGCGATTTCAGGATCGCTGCGGCTGTTCGAGAGCACTTCACAGGCAGCCCAAAATGAAACGCCACCTAACAGCAGCGCAGCGTCACGGCTAGAACGATCCCTCGGCCCCCTGCAGCAGACAATCGTCGCGAGGATCGAAGTGGAGATGCAGGCTAATAGTGGGAGTACCAGATAGAGTGACAATCCCGCATCCGATGATTGATCCGCGCTAGTACATACCCATGGTGAAGAATTTCGCTGCCGCGGTTGCAGCCATTTTCAGCAGCAGGGCCATCTGGCGGGCTGCTTCTTGTTGTTCGTCGCGCGCCGAGAAGGCCGGGCAACGATCGGCG
This sequence comes from Deltaproteobacteria bacterium, assembly GCA_019313605.1. Taxonomy (GTDB): domain Bacteria; phylum Myxococcota_A; class UBA9160; order UBA9160; family SMWR01; genus JACZVU01. The sequence continues at coordinate 1,919 of JAFDAW010000323.1, read as the reverse complement.
AGGCGGTCTTCGAGGATGTCGACGTGGCGCTGGGTCTTCTCCGCCCAGTCGTCCTTGCCGAATTGCTCGGCTCGCCCCACCATGCCCTCGTAGTGATTGATCTGATACATCAGTCGGCCGCAGTCCGAAGGATCGGAAGCCGCAATCCCCGGAACCAGAAGTCCGATTGCGAAAATGAATGCGAGTACTGACTTCATTGCCGAACCCCTCCAACGCGAAGCACGATGCCTTCTGGGATATCGGCGTCCCGGCAGCGGAGGTGAAGCCTCCCCGCGGGGAAAATCAGATCTGCTGGGCGATTTGTTGGGCGGAGCGGTGGGCGAGCGCCATCCCCGTCCACATCGGGTTCACGGACGGGCATTGGGGGAAGATGCCGGTGTCGGCGATGTAGAGATTCTCGAAGTCGTGGCAGCGGCCCATCTCGTCGACCACGCCGAGCCTCGCGTCACCGTGCATTCGGGTGGTGCAGAAGACGTGATTGCCGGCGAGTACGAGATCCGTCGCCCGAATGGGTCGATCCCGGAGAACTTCTGCCTCCTCGAGCGAGTGAAGCTCGGGTGCGATGCCATGGACCCCGGGGACGATGGTGCGCGCACCGGCCGCGAAAAAGATCTGGGCGAGAACCCAGAGCGCCTGAGCCAGGATCGGCACGTCCGCCGAATGCAGTTTCCAGCTGAGGATCGGATCCATCGACCGCCGCCGGGCTCGGACGCGTCCGAGCGAGCGATCGCAGGTCGCGATGCCATCCCAGATCGCCGAATACGGGATGTCGGCGAGCCGGTTCTTCAGTGCCATCCCCGAGCCCGGCAACCGAACCGCGGTGATCGCAGGTGGAGCCCAGAGCGTTTCCAGCTTGAACCCCTCACGCAGGAAATGGCATGACTGGTATCCCTGTGTCGCGCCGAATCGCGGATTCACGAGATCCGGAAAAATGCCCATGATCGCGACGCCGGGATGGAACTGCAGGTTCTCTCCGACCTGGCCGGATCGATTCGCAAGATTGCCGCTCTTCTGGAGCAACACCGGCGTCGCCGTGCAGCCGGCCGCCAGCACGACCAACTTCGCGTGAATCCGAACCTGATGACTGGGGCGGCCGGTAAAGGGCTTGACGACCCGCCCCGCGACACCGGTCGCGCGCCATCCCGCGGACAGTACGCGCTCGATCCGAACGGATGTGAGCAACCGAGCGCCCCCGCGCAGGGCGGCGGGGATGTAACTGATGTCCATCGATTGCTTGGCTCGACTGCGACATCCCGTGAAACACTCGCCGCTGCCTCGGCATCCGCGGACATTGCGAAGCATCGGCTCGCTGTGATATCCGAGCGCGTCGCAGCCGTCGCGAAACAGCAGATTCCGTCGGCCGAGTACATTTTCAGGTGTTACCGCGATGCCCAGAAACTTGGCCACCGCTTCGTAGTGGGGATCGAGGTCGGCGCGCGTGGTGTGCTCGAGTTCGAAGTCGCTGCACCAGCGATCGAGAACGAACGCGGGTGCGCGATTGCAGATCGCCGAGTTCACCAGGGAACCGCCGCCGAGCGCGACTGCCTGCATGGTGGGCATGATGGTGCCGCTCGTCGTGCGCAGGCCACCCTCTCGCATGGTGCGCGCCATCGAAAGCCCACCGTCGAATTCGTATTCGGAGGGCACGAAGGGCGGCCCCTCCTCGACCAACACGACGCTCTTGCCAGCGTCGGTGAGTTCCTTGGCGACCACCGCACCGGTCGGGCCCGAGCCCACCACGACCACGTCGGCCTCCAGCGTGAGATCCGCATCGTACTGCGCGAAGACGCGAACCTGTCCGGGTTCCACCGAGCTCACGGCCCCGCCTCGGTGAAGCCCGGGTGGAGCGGCCCGTCCTGCGGAAGGGGGGTCCCCTCACTCGGCGGCGTCAGGTCCGCAGCGGTCTTGCCAATGGACTC
>JAFDAW010000088.1 GCA_019313605.1 Deltaproteobacteria bacterium | reverse complement strand
TTTGATGTTGCGAGAAGCCGGTCAGCCCATTGAAGCGCTCAGCGCACTCAAGAGGGCTCTGGAAAACTCGACAGATTCCGACTCAGCCGAACTCGCGGCGCGCGTTGCGCGGGCTTCCCGGTCGCTGGATCGGGATTTCACCGAAACGGCGGCCTGGCGTGCACTGGGCTCGGTGGATCTCGCCTACAAGGATCGACAGAATCTCGAGGCGTTGCTGGGAGAACTCTACCGGGAGGCGCCGGCGCGACCTTCGGAAGACGGGTTGCGCGACGACGCGGGCGCCGCAGCGTATCCGGCCGCGCCCCCTGAGCGCTTGGATTCGAACCCTCGCGCCGAAGACCCCTTGCTTCAATGGGAGGATCCCGAACTCGCGGACGAATCGGGCCTACCTCGCGAGCAGCCGCTCGCTCCCGCAACTCCGGGTGCCGGAGTCGAAAGCGCCGCCGAACCGGTCGATTCGGTTCGGCCCGCTCCCATCGATCTGGAGATTTCATCGCGAGAACTTCGAGTCGTGCGCGCGCAGCCGAGCGAGCTGGCCGACGACGGCCTCGTGATCGAGATCGAAGGCGGCAACAAACGCAAGATTCCATTCGAACGCATCGACGCGATTTCGGTGGTTGCGGTGAATGGGTTGGGTGAAAAATTCGTAATCGTCGTTGATCTCGTGCTGAACTGGTTGTCCGAACCATCCGAACCGCTCAAGGTGATTCGCCTGCGCGGAGATCAATTCGATCCACGCCAGTTTGCGACCGGGCAGGATTCGCCGCTGGATGCGATGCGCTCATTCACGACGCGGCTTCTCAAGCGAAGCAACGCGACCGCGCTGCCGGATGTCGGATCTGTGCAGGGGACGCCGTTCGCGTCATTCGCCGACCTATCGAGCTACCACCGCACAGTCCTCGCCATTGACGAGGAGCCCGACGACTCGAACCTCGGCACGTGAGCGACGTCTAGGGGCGGATCGAATAGCTCCGCGGTCCGATGTGTTCAGCGAGCGTTGGCTGGATCCAGTCGATCCAGTCGCATAATGCGGGGCGGGTCCGACGCGGATCGATCAGATCGTTGACCCCGAAGGTTTCTGCTTGCTCAAACGGCGATCGATCGGCCGCAAAGGCTTGCTCGAGTTCGCGACGACGCGCTTCTGGATCCGGAGAGGCTGCGATTTCGCGGCCGAACGCGATCGCCACGCCGCCTTCGAGTGGGAGGGTCCCGCCTTCGGCGGAGGGCCACGCCAACGTGTAGGCGTTGGGCCCGAAATGGGCCGCGGCTGCGACCCCGTAGGTCTTGCGCACGATGACGCTCACCCACGGGACCGTCGATTGAACGACTGCGAACATCGCTTCGGTTCCGAAGCGGATGGTTCCCGCTTGTTCCGACTCGCTTCCAATCATGAAGCCCGGCTCGTCGACCAGGCTCACGATCGGAAGGTGAAAGGTGTCGCAGAGATCGACGAATCGCCTGACTTTGCGCGATCCGTGTGCGGTCATGGCGCCCGCGTAGTACTTCGTATCATTGGCGAGGATCCCGACGGGCTGGCCGTTCATGCGCGCCAGGCCGGTGATTTGTGCGCGGCCGTAACCCGGTGCGATCTCGAAGAATGAATCGCGGTCGACGACGAGCGCGACCAGTCGGCGCATGTCGTAGATCTGGCGCCGGCTTCGCGGAACGATCGAAAGCAATTCTTCCTCGGTTCGATCTCGGTCGTCGGTCGGTTCGGTTCGCGGCGCTGATTCCCAGACATGGGAGGGCAGGTAGGTGAGGAAGCGACGGATGATTTCGAAGGCTTCCCGCTCGTCTTCGACGACGTTATCGATGACGCCACTTCTGGCGTGGACCTGTGAGCCTCCGAGTTCTTCCTTGCTCTGGGATTCGCCGATCGCGCGCTCGACGACCGCGGGCCCGGCGATCAGGATTTGTGAGGTGTGCCGGGTCATTACCGAAAAGTGGGAAGCGGCCAGTCTCGCAGCGGGAAATCCCGCCACGGCGCCGACGGCTGCGGAGACGACCGGCACGCTGGCCATCGCCTGCATGATCGATTGAAAGCGGTGCGGTGCGTAGACGGGATTGCTAGCGGGGCGGTGTCCCTTTCCTTTTGGTCCCGTCACGCTCCCCCCCGCGCCCTGCAGAAAGCGCACCAGCGGGAGCTTGAAGCGGCAGGCGAGTTCTTCTGCATACACACTCTTGCGCAATCCAGAAGGGGAGGGCGAGCCGCCGCGCTGGGTGAAGTCCTCACCGCCGACCACGCAGGATCGCCCGTCCAGTTTCGCGATGCCGAGCACGTAATTGGCGGGCGTGAAGCCGACCAGTTCCCCGTCCTCTCCGTACTCCGGCTCACCCGCAATGCCGCCCTGCTCTCGAAAGGACTCCGCGTCGACGAGCGCGTCGATGCGCTCCCGAATCGTCAGCCGGCCGAGTTCGTGTTGCTTGGCGACGGCCTTCTCGCCCCCGAGTTGCGCGGCCAGCTGTCGGCGCTTTTCGATCCCATCGACTTCGGGCTTCCAGCTCATGGCGGGATGGTAGTGGAGGCGCGAGTGGAATCCGCGCACCCAGGTCGCCTCGGCCGATTTGGAGCGCTGTTTTGGGAATGCGAATTTCTCTTTCAAGGTCAAATAGTTGAATCACCAAAGAATCACTCAAGTTGCGCTCCGAGATTATCGAACGTATGTTTCAAACGATCGTTCTAATTAGGAGCTACCGCCGACGTGCCCAATTCCGCTGATTCGCAGATCGCCGATTCTCGTCCCACTCGGCTCGCGCCGCCGGAAGGTGGGCGGGGCGCAGACACGCGCGAGCGGTTGCTCGACGCCGCCGAGCAGATCTTCGCCGAGCGCGGTTTCGAGGGTGCGTCGATGCGCGCGGTGACGCAGGCGGCCGGCGCGAGCGTCTCGGCTGCCAACTACCACTTTGGTTCGAAGGAGGCGCTGCTGCGCGAGACGCTCTTGCGGCGCGTCGGTCCGCTCAACGAGCGGCGCATCGCGCGTCTCGACGCGCTCGAAGAAGATGCGAATGGTCGCCCGTTGGAACTCGAGACGATCGTCGAGGCGTTCTTGCGGCCCGTCTTCGAAGAGCACGCGGCGTCGGTCGATGCCACCGCACGTTTTCGGCAAGTGGCGGCGCGCATCTACTCGGATCCGCCCGGTGTCGTCTCCGCGATGAAACGGGAACTCTTCGGCCCGATCGTCACGCGTTTCGTAGCGGCGCTCGCCGCGGCACTACCAGAAAAGTCACGCGGGGAGATCGAACTTGGGTTCCAACTTACTGTGGGCGTGATGGTCCACGTGATCAGTGGTCATCTGGTGACGGTGCCGGGCCAGGAAGAAGGCGAGTGTGATTGTTGGACGGCGCGGCTTTCCGATGAATCGGTGCTTCAGCAGATGATCGCCTATGTCGTAGCTGGACTGCGCGCGGTAAGCGGCTCACGTGGGGTTGCGAGATGAATTCGCGAATGAAAGCACTCGCTCCCCTGGCCATCGTCGCCGCGGCCGCGTTCATCGTGGTCATCGTCAAAGCGACCAAACCCGGTGTCGAAGCGGGCCCGGCTCGCGTAAATGCGCCGCTCGTCTCCGTGATCGAAGTGCAACCGCGCGAGCTGCAATTTACGGTGCAAACGCAGGGTACCGTGGTGCCGCGCACCGAGAGCGATCTCATCCCGCAGGTTTCGGGCGAAGTGATCTGGGTTTCACCCAGGCTGGTGTCCGGTGGATTTTTCGAGGCGGAGGATCCGCTGCTTCGGATCGACCCGTCGGATCATCGGGTCGAACTCGAGGCCGCGCGCGCTGTCGTTGCGAGAACGAAGAGCGAGTTCGCGCGCGCCGAGACCGAAATCGAACGCCAGCGCAGCCTAGCCGTACAAGGCGTCGCGAGCCAGGCGCGAATCGATGATGCCGAAAACGCGTTTCAGGTCACTGAGGCCGAACTCCGCGAGCATACTGCGAAGCTCGCGCGCGCGGAGCGCGATCTCGATCGAACGGAAATTCGCGCGCCCTATCAAGGGCGCGTGCGCTCGGAGAAGGTCGATGTCGGACAGTTCGTGAGCCGCGGAGCGTCGATCGCGACGCTCTACGCGACCGATTACGCGGAGGTGCGTCTGCCGCTGCCCGATCGCGAACTCTTCTACCTCGACATCCCGTTCAACCTCAGTGGCGAACGAGCGGCAACGGACGGTGATCCGACGGAAGCGCAACCTGGGCCGGAGGTTCAGCTGCGTGCGGAGTTCGCGGGTGAACCGCGAACCTGGGCCGGGCGTATCGTGCGAACCGAGGGTGAGATCGATGCCAAGAGTCGCATGGTGCACCTCGTCGCGCGCGTCGAGGATCCCTATGGCCAGAACGGAACGACCGGTTCGGCGCCCCTGGCCGTTGGCCTCTTCGTCGATGCTGAAATCCAGGGCCGGACGGTCGAGAACGTTTTCGTGCTACCGCGCACGGCCCTGCGCACAGATGCTGGCAGCGATGTCGTCTACGTGGTGGACGCGGGGGATCGACTGCGCTTCAAGACCGTCGACGTTCTTCGCGCCAAACGCGACGACGTAGTGATCGGTGGCGGCCTCCGGCCGGGTGATCGGGTCTGCGTTTCGCCACTGGCAGCCGCCATCAATGGAATGGCGGTGCGAATCGTCAGCGACCCAGAGGATGAAGGTCGCCTCGGTCAACAGCAGCAGTCTACAGAGGATGCGGGCGGGCTCGATTCCGCGATGGCCCAGAGGCCGAAGTGAACGGCCCGATCGAATGGTTCGCGCGCAACCACGTCGCCGCGAACCTGCTGTTGATGCTGATGGTCGTGGGTGGCGTCGCTGCGCTTCCCAAGATCCAGCAAAAGATCTTCCCAGACATCGACGTCGATATCATCACGATTGGGGTGGCGTATCTCGGAGCCGCTCCTGAGGAGGTGGAGGAAGGCGTCTGTGTTCGGATCGAGGAGGAGATTCAGGGCATCGATGGCATCGAAAGGATCATGTCGGATGCCTCGGAGGGTTGGTGTGGCGTTACGGCGGAGTTGGTCTCGGGCTCTCCCGTCGATCGCGTACTGAGCGAGATCAAGAACGCGGTCGATTCGATCACCACATTCCCGGTCGATACCGAAAAGCCGATCGTCAGCAGTGTACAACCCCGCCGGAACGCGTTGCAGATCGCGATCTTCGGCGATGTCTCCGAGCGCACCCTCAAGGTCTACGGCGAGCGGATGCGCGACGAAATCTCCACTCTACCCGACGTCACCCAGGTCGAGTTGTCGGGTGCGCGCAATTACGAAATTTCGATCGAGGTCTCCGAGAAAACGCTGCGCCGTCATGGCCTGACGCTCGATCAGGTGGCCGCCGCAGTGCGCCACGGCTCGCTCGATCGACCGGGAGGTTCGATCAAGACCGCGAGTGGTGAAGTGTTGCTGCGCACCAAGGGGCAGGCGTATACGAAGGAGGAGTTTGATCGTATCGTCGTCGTTAGCCATAACGACGGAACTCGGCTGCTGCTCGGTGAGATCGCGAACATCGTCGACGGCTTCGAAGAAGACGATCAGTTCGCGACTTTCGACGGTTCGCCCGCAGTTTTGATCCGCGTCTACCGCATCGGCGATCAGAAGGTCCTCGATCTGGTGGCGCGGGTGAAGGAGTGGGTATCCGGAGCGAGCGCGCGCTTGCCCGACGGGCTCGAAATCGCGGTCTGGCGCGACGGCTCGCAGATGCTGCGTGACCGTCTCGACATCCTGATCCGCAATGGGGTCAACGGTTTCATTCTCGTGTTCGTCGTGCTCGCGCTCTTCTTGCGCCTGCGGCTCGCGTTCTGGGTCAGCCTCGGTGTGCCGGCCTCGTTTGCGGGCGCTCTCGCGCTGTTTCCCTCACTCGGAATCTCGATCGATGTGATCTCGTTGTTTGCATTCATCCTGGTCCTCGGACTGCTCGTTGACGACGCCATCGTGGTTGGCGAAAACGTGCACCGCCATCAGGAAAGCGGGGACGATGCCCACGTCGCTGCGATCCGCGGGACGCAGGAAGTCGCCACGCCGGTCATCTTCGGCATTCTGACGACAGTCGCGGCGTTTACGCCGTTGCTCGTTTCGCCTGGGCACTACGGTCAGGTCTTCAACGCGATCGGCCTCGTCGTCGTCCTTTGTCTGTTTTTTTCGCTGATCGAATCCCAGTTGGTTCTACCTGCTCATCTCGGTCATATGAAGATCAATGGACGCTCGGCCACGGCTTCGAGTGAACCGCGATCGGAAAGTTTCGGGCGATGGCGTCGACTGCAGCGATTTACCTCTGGCAGCCTGGAACGCGTTGCGACACGACTCTACAAGCCCGCGCTCTCGGCCGCGCTGCGCGGGCGGTATGTGACGCTGTCAGCCGGTATCGCCATCTTGATGGTGGCCACTTCTCTTGTCCTGTTTGGTCACATCAAGTTCAGCTTCTTCCCGCCTGTCGAGAGCGACTACGTGACTGCGAGGATCGTGATGTCGCCCGGGACTGCCGTCGAGGTGACCGCTGCCGCGACCCGTGAAGTCGAGTTGGCCGCGCGCCGCATGAAGGCGACTTTGGACGCGGAAATGAAAGCCGACGGCCAATCTCTCGTGCGGCACATCTTCGTGACCGTCGGCGAGCAGACCAACAATCAACACGGCCCTGCTTTCGTACTTACGGGAGGAGGAACCAATCTGGGTGAAGTCGCGATCGAGCTCGCAAGTGGAGAGATTCGGCCGATTGCAGCGGATGCCATCGCGCAGCGTTGGCGCGACGAGACGCCGCCCATTCCGGGTATCGAGGAACTCCGCTTCGATTCGGTGTTGTTCTCCCGCGGAGATCCAATCGACATCCAACTCGCGGCACCCGACGCCTCCGTGCTGGAGGCTGTGGCCGATCAGGTGAAGTTGCGCCTCGCAGAATACTCCGGCGTGATCGACATCGCGGATTCGTTCCAGGATGGCAAGCAGGAGGTCAAGCTGTCGCTGCTGCCGAGCGCCGAACCCCTCGGGATCACGCTGGAAGATCTGTCCCGTCAGGTGCGCCAGGCGTTCTATGGCGCAGAAGCGCAGCGCATCCAGCGCGGGCGAGACGACATTCGCGTCATGGTGCGCTACCCGCGCGACCAGCGCACTTCTCTCGCCGACCTCGACAATCTGCGAATTCGTACATCCGATGGCGGCGAGGTTCCGTTCTACGCGGTCGCGCACATGGATCGCGGGCGTGGCTATGCGACGATCAATCGCTCCGATCGCCGGCGCGTGATCAACGTGACGGCCGACATCGATGAAGCAGTTGCAAACACGAACGAAATCCTGGCCGATCTAAAGAGTGATTTCCTACCAGCTCTGCTGGCCGAATACCCAGGCCTCACTTACGACCTCGAGGGAGTGCAGCGCGAGCAGAAGCAAACGATCAGGGCATTGAAGACCGATGCGAAATTTGCACTCGTGCTCATCTTCGCGCTGCTCGCGGTACCGCTGCGTTCCTACGGACAGCCGTTGATCATCATGGCGGTGATTCCATTCGGCGTCGTCGGCGCAATCGTGGGCCACTTCATCATGCGCATGAATATCTCGATGATGTCGGTCTTCGGTGTCGTCGCTCTCTCCGGCGTCGTCATCAACTCTAGCCTCGTACTCGTGCACTATGTGAATCAACGCAGAAATGATGGAGTTGCGTTGGGCGATGCGGTTCGAGAGGCGGGTGTAGCTCGCTTCCGACCGATCGTGTTGACTTCGATGACAACCTTTGCGGGCCTCACGCCTCTGCTGCTGGAGGGAAGCGTGTCGGCTAAATTCTTGATTCCGATGGCGATCTCGCTCGCATTTGGTGTTGTGTTCGCGTCGTCGATCTCGCTCTTCCTGGTGCCGAGCCTCTACCTGATCCTCGAAGACGTGAAGCGCTTTGTGAGCCAGTGGATCGATTGGACGAGTCGCTCGCTCCGGAGCACTTGAAAACGATCGCCGCGTGCGCTGACCCTATCGCCCGATCCATCTCTGCAACCGCTGTCGGCTGCGCTTCCAGAGCAACGGTTGAACGCCGAGCCAAACCCGGATCGGTAGCTTCCAATGTCGCTGCGGTGCTGCGCGGAAAGCCTTGATGGCGTAATGGCGTGCGGTGTCACGATGCCCCGCGACCAGGGCGCGGTTGGCCCAGGTAGCCCAGACGGCATCGGCGGACGCGGCGGGAACGACCGGCGGACGTTTGGGAGCGGATTCTGGATCCAGACCCTGTCGGACCAGGGCTTCCCTGATGGCTGCATCCTGTTTGGATCGAAGTTCGTGTCCTCTCGTGAAACACACGCTTGCGAAATTCTGCCGGTACTCGTAGAGACTCTCAGGAAGGTTCGCGAGTCGGCCAATTTCGGCCAGCCGCAGGTGGAGGTCGATGACTTCTCCATATTCGAACTCTTTTCGGTAACCCTTTATGCTCCGCAACGCCTGAGTTCGATATAACGCAGACGCATGTATAAGCGCTCCCCCATTGCCTTGCATCAGTTGAGATTCGATCTCGGAATGAGTAGCGGGGATGTCTAGTGTTCGAATGATTCGGCGCTCGGGATCGACTTCGTGAACCCCCGTGCCCACTGCTACGCATTCGCGATGAGCGTCGAGATAGACGAGCTGACGTTCGAAGCGCTCGGGATGCGAAATATCATCAGCGTCCATTCGAGCGACGAATTCACCGCGAGCTTCCGCGAGACCCTGGTTGAGCTGGGTCACGAGCCCGACGTGTTCAGCCCCGCGCACCCTGATGCGATCGTCACGGTCAGCCAGGGCTTCGAGGATGCGTGGCGATGCGTCCGTTGAACCATCGTCCAGCGCGAGCAGTTCGAAGTCGTCAAAGCTCTGGGCCAGGACGCTTTCGACTGCCTCTTCGAGATAGCGTTCGGCCTGATAGACGGGCATCAGCACCGTGATTCGCGGCTCTTCGTTTGAACGCATTCCCATGATCTGCGCCAATCCAATGAGTTCCGGGGCTACCGGCGTTTTTGTCGAGTGGCCTCGACGCACTGGTCGGACCCCACCGAAAGACGTTTCGGGCCCCACGTGGGCTGACTTTAGGTCGCCTATCTGCACGTTCGTGAGCAGGCAGCTCCGGCTGCGTGGGCGGGCCACGAACAGCGAAAGCTCATGCGGAGTCGCGCCGATGAAATGGCATGCAATCCGATTCGTCAGACGCCCCCGAGGCGCCTTTGCAGCCTTCGAAACAGGCCTCGTCTGAGCCCATTCGCGTGGTGGTCTGCGTGGCCACGTATCTGCGGCCAGAGGGTCTCCAGCGGCTACTCGAAGCGCTTGCATCCGCATCCCTCTCAGACGAGGCACCAACGGTGGACGTGGTCGTGGTAGACAACGACCCGGAGGGGTCGGCCCGCGCGATTTGTGAGCGCGCTCGGCAATGGCTGCCCTTCGATCTGCATTACGTGATCGAAAAACGGCGGGGCATCCCGCAAGCGCGTAATACGGCCCTCGGAGTCGCGGTTCCCTTCGCGGACTTCGTGGTGTTCACCGATGACGATGTGGAACCCGCACCCGGATGGCTCCCTGAACTTCTGCGAGTTCAGGGCTTGTACCGGGCGGACGTCGTAGCGGGACCGAATCCGCCGCGCTTTCTCGACGAGCCACCACTCTGGGTTTTGGAGGGGCACTTCTTCGATGGTCAGCAGAGGTCCACAGGTGACCTCGTCGACACGGCGGCTACGCACAACGTGCTCGTTCGGTGTGAGGTGTTCAAGCAGATGGATCGCCTCTTCGACGAGCGCTTTGCACTGCATGGCTGCACCGACACGGAATTCTTTCGACGCGTTGGTCGCGCGGGATACCACATGGTCTGGGCCCAGGATGCGCTGGCCTACGAATGCATTTCCGCATCGCGGATGACGCTGCCTTGGCTTCTCCAGCGCGCGTATCGCATCGCAAACGGGCTGGGGAGTTCGGAGTTGAGGCATCTCAAGCGGCATACAGCGCTCTCGCAGTCGCGTTGCGGAGAGGCGTCGCCGCGCGCGTACAAGCACTCTTGACGTTGGCCTCCGGCGCGGGCTGGCTGATGGGACTCTTCGGTCTGCGTTACCGCGAATACGCGCGCGTGTACGGAAAGTAGGATGTCGATGGCGGATTCTCAGGCGAGTGGCGACGGGATGCCCCAACGGCGCGTGAGTGTCTGTGTCGCGACTTTTGGCCGCCCGATAGGCCTCGCCAATCTGTTGGGCGCGCTCGAGGTCCTCGAAGTTCCCGCTGACGTGACGCTTCAGGTCGTAGTCGTCGACAACGATTCGCGCGAATCGGCGAGAGCGACCTGCGACGAAGCGGCAGCGCGACACGCTTATTCGCTGCATTACGTGGTTGAGAAGCGCCGCGGGATCCCCTTCGCACGCAATGCCGCGCTTGAGGCGGCACTTTCCGGCAGTGATTTTGTCGCGTTCATCGACGATGACGAGACTCCTGAAGCCGACTGGCTCGCGGAGTTGTTGCGCGTGCAGGAGTACTACAGGGCTGATGTAGTCACCGGGCCGTGTCTCCCGCGGTACGTGGAGTCTCCTCCGCGCTGGGTCGCAGAAGGCGGGTTCCACGAGAGGCCGCGACACCCCACCGGAACGCTCCGCCAGGTGGCGTTTACCCACAACGCGCTCGTAGGCGTGGCAGTATTCGATAGCCTCGGCGGCTACTTCGATGAATCGATGGCGCTCAGTGGGGGTGAAGACGAAGAGTTCTTCACGCGCGTTTTTGCCGCGGGCTTCCAGATCGTCTGGGCCGATAACGCGATCGTTTACGAAAGTGTCCCCAAATCCAGATCGACGGTTCGCTGGCTCGTTCAGCGCAGTTTTCGAGTTGGAACTTCGTCGTCCTGGGTGCAGTTGAAGCATCGTTCTAGCACGGTTCTGCGCCTGTTGGTGCACGGAACCTACTGCATGGTCAAAGGTGCAGCGTTTGCACTCTCCCTTCCCCTGAACGGCCGCGCCGTCGCCGTAGAGGGATTGCGCTTGTTCAGCTATGGGCTCGGGCGAATTGCGGGCTCGAGCGGCCACCTCCACCAGGAGTACCGGGTCGTCCACGGCGCCTGATCTCGAGGGCTGCGTGTTGGAAGCCTGTCGGACGCAGTCGACGTGGCCAGCGGAGCGTTTTACCCGCCGTCGTTGTCGGTCGGAGCCTGATGGCGCGCGGTCGAGGTTCGCGACCAGGGTGCGACACCGGTGCGCGGCCAACTCGCGTCGAGCCCCATCAGATCTGCAATCACCGCCGAGACGCCTCGGAGTGCGGGCCGACCTTCCGCCCTTCCGGATGGAACACCGAGACCGGTTGCAACGAACATCGCGTGACGGGAATGCTCCATCGAGGTTCGGATCCCGTGGTCTGACATCACGATGAAGATGTCGTCCTCGTCGAGCAGGTTGTGGACTTCGCCGAGGCGGGTGTCGATGTAGCGATAGAGTTCGTAGAGGAAGTTCTTTGCATCGTCCTGCCCCGTGCGAGCTGTCTGGGCGAAGTGGGAATGGGTCAGGATGTCGAGCGATTCGACGCGCAGAGCGAGAAAGTCGACCTCTCCGGCCTGGGCTATTTCAGCCGCCGTATCGAATTCTGCCGCGATGGTTCGAAGGTGCACGGCGTCGCGCTCAGATTCCGTCGCGAGTCCGGGCCATTTTCTTCGCTCTTCCTGGTCGAGATCCCTCGAACTCGTGGTGATGGAGAGTCGTCGTCGCACGCCGTTGGGGCCCGTGATTTCGCTGTGGTGTCCAGCCCGAATCCCGCCGTGACTGAAGAGAAGATTGGCGGCCGAGTATTCGTTGGATCCGAGGACGGAGAAGAGATCCTCGTCTTCTGGAAGGAGCCATGAAAGCGCGCCAAACGGGTTTTCACCAACGGATGCGAGCCCGGCGACTTCGACTCCAATCTGATGCACGAGGCCGACGAAAGACGCGCCACCGCGGCGCTCTGGCCAGACGATCGATTCGAGTGCAGCGGCGGTGAGCGGCGGGTCGCTGTCGAGCACGCTGCGATATCCGACCGAGAGCAGGTTGTCCAGGACCGGAAGCTCGCCCCGGGTTCGCAGATACTGGGTCAGGCGCCAATCGCCGCAATCGAGCATGATCAGAAGAACCCGCCGGTGTCCATCGGCGGGCTTTCTGTGGAGGGTCGTACGCACGGGGAGGCTCGGTTTTCTCGCTAACACCGAGATCGATGTGACGGCTCCGGGTTTCGGATTCACGGTGCCCGACGCGATCGTGCTCCCCTTTTCATCTCGATACACCCAGCGCACCGGTGCGACGTCGAGAGCTCGATCGACCTCGACGACCGAAGACCCGTTCAGATCGACGAGGTGAAAGTCTGCATCCAGGGGCTCTTCCCGCGATGGGGAAATCAGCAGTGAATTCTGCGGATTGCGGCTCGGGAGCGAGAAACGAATCGTTCCGTATTGGCCGCCGGCATTTCCCGTGCCGAGTGTGTGGTGAATTGCAGAGCGTTCGAGCTCCTCGCGCGTCAATCCAGCGAATGCAAAACGCTTCTCATAGTGGTCGTAGGTTGCGAGAGCTTCTTGCTGTTCGTCGGCGTCGACGAGGGTGAGGATCAGACGGGTCGCCAACGCTTCGAGTAACTTCTCATCGATGAGGCCATCGGTATTTGCCAACGCAGCGCGCAGCAAGCTGATGATGCTCGCGTCCGGGTCGGCAAGACCCGCGATACTCAAGGTGAGCGCATAGCGGGCTTGCAGCTCCTTCGGATTTCCGCCCCTGCGCGCCCATTCCGCATAGCTTCGCCGCACGGCGGGAAGATCACCGGTGTGGGCCAACGCCATCCCCTTGGTGTCGTACCAGCGCTCATTCGCGTTGCGGTTTCCCGTTGGTGGGCCGGGCCCGAGGACGTCCAGTGCGCTGACCGCGTCACCTCGAATCAGGTGGCGCGTTGCGAGGCTGGTGCGCATTCGGGTCGCCTCTGGGATTTGGGGATCGATTCGAGCCTCCAATTCTCGCAATACCAGGGCTTCGTCTTCGACGCTCGAGCGGGTCGCAAGCTCCAGAAAGAAGATGTCTCCGTTCGACGGGAACTGCCTCGCCGCGCGGCGCGCGAGGTCGGCGGCTTCTCCGATGCGACCCGCGCTCCGGCGTGTCTGAATCAGGTGAACCGCGAGCCTCGGGTTGGGCGACCAGCCATCGGATGCCGGATCTGCGAGCAGTCGATCCATCAGCGATTCGCACTCGGCGCCGCGATCCGTCGCCACCAGTGCGATGCAGCGACACTCTACGGCGTCTCGAGAGGCGCTTCCGTCGAGAGGGAGGTTTTCGGTGTGTCGCAGGGCGCTGTTCCAATCAGCGGTTTCCGCGGCTCCGCACGCGTCGAGGATCGCGGCATTCTGCTCGGCGTGGCGCACCGAGATGATTCCGACTCCCGCCGAGGCCGCGAGCGCGGCGAGCAGGATGGCGAGTCTCCACCGCATCATGTGCCACGCCCCGATTCGAATCGGAACTTCAGCCGAAAGCCGGACGGGTCGGGAGTCGCCTTCGCGGTGATTCGCGTCCAGGGATATTGGGTTGGCTGGGAACTCGCTTCGGTCCGCAACGAAGCAGAGAGGATCCGGTCGGCGTCGGCGAAGCGATCGAGGTGGATGATCGCGCCACTCGAATCTCCGAGCCCATCGCGTTTGCCGCTGTGGCCGTCGAGTGCTTTGCGCAAGCTGGCTGGGTTCCAGCCGACGATCAGCGCCCGATCCGTCGCGACGTAACAAGGTGCGAGGCCGGGCATGATTGCGAGGTCGAGCAGGCAGGCGCCGTCGGCTTCGCCGAGTCGGAAGAAGGTCCGTGCAACGGGCCAGGACTCCTGGAGATTGCCGATGAAATCCTCCATCGCCGCAACTGCCGCCGCGCGATTGGAAAAGTTCAACGCGAGCGCGGTTCGCGGCATCGCTTTGCCTTCCTCGGGCAGGTAGGTCGCGATTTCCCAGACTCCGTCGAGGACGAGGCCCGCGAATAGCTCGCTCTTGAGTCGAAACAATCGGGCTCCCTGGCTGTCCGCGGGAACCAGCGAAGCGAGGTCGAGTCCGCCCTGCGGCCGAACCCGCGCGTGAAAGAGTGTTTCGGATTCACTCAACTCGGCGGCTCCAGTCGCCTCTCCGCCGGGCAGCGCGAAGCTCGCCAGACCCTCTGCGGCGACGCGGGGGAGTCGCAGTTCGAGTTCGACGTCACCGCTCGCGCTGATCGAGAGCGTGCCCACCCCATGGCCGCCGGCGACCGGAACGCTGAGCGCGACATCCCAGCCGTTGCGCGCCTGTTCGAGTGCGATCAGGTCGGCGCTCCCGGTCGCGCAGGTCAACGCCGCCCAGATGTCGGAGATCTGGCCGCTCTCTGCTCGGCCTTCGACGATCGGGCAGTCCGGAAGTGAAGCGCGAAGCCGCTCGGCCCGTCGGGCCAACGGTGTTCCCTCGAGCTGCGCCACCTGTTCGAGGAGTCGATCCAGGCCGCGGGTATCCGCGAGCAGCGCGGCACCGCTGGGCCAGCGCTCGATCGCCTCGATCTCGCCACAGCCCGTGGCGATCCACAAAGCCGATCCGAGTCCCAGTGCGGTGATCACGAGCGCGAAAATCTGGGAGCGCAAACGGCTCATGGGTGACGCTCTCCTTCTCTTCTACACGACTTCCATCGGAGCGGGCCGCGCGGTCCTTGAGGAAGCGACTGTGTGGATAAAGCCACGCAGTCAACCGTTTGGCCTTCTGCGCCGATACGGGCAGTTCATGGTGAGCGCGCAAACTTTTGCGGAAACAGACGTGAACACTCCGAGAATCACAGATGGCCCCGCGCGATCGGCAGTCGGCTCGGCTGAAGCGCCGGACCCTTCTCGCGATCCGGCTTGCGGGTCCCGCTATGTGCTCGGGATGCGGGTGGATGGCACCAGCTACCGGGAGACCGCCGAGGCGATCGCGGATCTGGTCTCGGCCGGAGACGGCGGCGCGGTTTGCGTTTCCACCGTCCACATGGTGATGGAGGCCTTCGACGATCCCGAGTTTCAACGGATCGTGAACTCTGCCGATCGTGTAACACCCGATGGCGTTCCGCTCGTGTGGGCGCTGCGGCTGCTCGGCATCGAGAACGCCAAGCGCGTATACGGGCCGTCTCTACTTCCGACGGTCTGTGGTGTCGCGCGAGAGCGCGGACTGTCGGTGGGATTCTACGGCGGTAGCGCCGGAGTCCTGGACGAGTTGGTTCGGCGACTGTGGCGGCGGTTTCACGGCCTGGATATTTCATTCGCTTTTGCCCCGCCATTCCGCGTCCTCAATACCGAGGAGGACCAGAAGGTGATCGAAGGCATCGAAGACTCGAAGACGGACATTCTGTTCGTGGGTCTGGGCTGCCCCAAGCAGGAGCGTTGGATTGCCGAACACCGAAACTCACTTTCATGTGTCATGGTGGGTGTAGGTGCTGCATTCGATTTTCACGCTGGAAACAAGGCGCAAGCGCCCACGTGGATGCAGGCCTCGGGCCTCGAATGGCTGTTCCGGCTTTGCTGTGAACCGAAGCGCTTGTGGCGTCGATACCTCTATCACAACCCCCGTTTTCTCTTTCACTTCGTTCGACAATTGGCAGGGACTTCCAGATGACGCAAGGCAAACGCGTTCTCGTCACGGGTGCGGGTGGATTCATCGGTCATCACCTGACCAGTCGGCTCGTCGCTGACGGTTATCGGGTGCGCGGAGTGGATATCAAGTATCCCGAGTACGAACCGACGCGCGCCCAGTCGTTCGAGATCCTCGACCTGCGTCGTTGGAGCGATTGTCTGCAGGCGACACGAGAAATCGACGAGGTCTACAACCTCGCGGCCAATATGGGCGGAATCGGTTTCATCGAAACCAACAAGGCAGAGATCACCCGCGACAACTCGCTCATCAACCTCCATATGCTCGAAGCAGCGCGCGTCAACCAGGTCAGCCGGTTTCTCTTTACGTCGTCTGCGTGCGTCTATCCCGGTTACCGGCAGGACTCGCCCGACGTTACGCCGCTCGCCGAGGAGCACGCCTACCCGGCGGATGCCGAGGACGGATACGGGTGGGAGAAGCTCTTCGCGGAGCGGCTCTGCCGTCACTACACCGAAGACTACGGTTTGGAGACGCGAGTGGTTCGCTTCCACAATATCTTTGGCCCGCTCGGTACCTACGATGGCGGTCGCGAAAAATCGCCCGCTGCGTTCTGCCGCAAGATCGCAATGGCCGCCGATAACGACTCCATCGAAGTCTGGGGTGACGGCAAGCAGACTCGTTCTTATTGCTACATCGACGATTGCATCGAAGGGATCTGCCGACTGATGCGCTCGGACCACGGCGAGCCGCTCAACCTCGGTCAGGACCGTCTGATCTCGGTGGACGAACTCGTCGACATGGTCGCTGTGGCGGCTGACAAGTCGATCAAGAAGGAATACGACACCAGCAAGCCCCAGGGCGTCCGCGGCCGCAACAGCGACAACAGCCGGCTGCGCAGCGTCCTCGGCTGGGTGCCGCAGACCAGCCTGGAGCGCGGCATCGAGATCACCTACCGCTGGATTCGCGAGCAGTTGGAGGCCCGCGGAGACGCCACCCGGTAGTCGATTTCCCCCCCCATGCCTTTATCCGCCAGCCCGTGGCGATTCGCAGCTTTGGCTCAGGATTTGCCGGTTTGTGGACGATGAGTTCGGTGGAGGGGTCCCACTCGTCGACGAGTTCCGCGATTGCCGTGGGGCCGATTCTCCAGCACCCGCGAGATCGCCATGTCCGCTGAATCGCCTGATGTCGAACTGCTGATCGCCCCACCCGAGGGTTGGAGCTCGATCGACTTCAAGGAGTTGTGGGCGTATCGGGAGTTGTTCGGGTTTCTGGTCTGGCGCGACGTGTCCGTGCGCTACAAGCAATCGGTTCTCGGGGTTCTCTGGGCGCTGGTTCTCGGGGTTCTCTGGGCGCTGCTGACGCCGCTGATCACGATGGTGATCTTCACCATCATCTTCGGCAAGGTCGCGAAGATCCCCACCGATGGGATTCCGTATCCGATCTTCTCCTACGCCGGCCTGCTGCCCTGGCTGTTCTTCTCCCAGTCGTTGCAGAAGGCGACCCTCAGCATGGTCGCCGAGCGAAACCTGCTCACGAAGGTCTACTTTCCGCGTTTGATCATCCCGATGGCCGCCACGCTCACGCCTCTGGTCGATCTGTTGATCGCATCGTCGGTTCTGTTCGCGATGATGTTCTACTACCAGTTCGAACCGACCGTCCACAGCCTCTACCTGCTGCCGCTTTGCGTGATTCCGCGATGTCGGACAGCTGATTCCGTTCGCGGTTCAGGTCTGGATGTACGCATCGCCTGTCGTCTACCCGGCATCGCTCGTTCCCTCGGGCTTTCAGTGGTTGTACGCGCTCAATCCGATGGTGGGTGTGATCGAGGGCTTTCGCTGGGCGCTACTCGCGCATGGCGAACCCCCCGGATTGCTCGTGCTCGTGTCTGCAAGTGTCTCCGCCGTGCTCTTCGTCACGGGCGGGCTCTTCTTCAAGCGAATGGAACGCTCCTTCGCGGATGTGGTCTAGATGATTCAGGTCGAGGGCATCGGGAAGCGCTACCGGCTGGGGCAGAGCATCCGGCACGACACGTTGCGAGACGCGATCATGCACTGCGCCCGGATCGGGAAAGGCGGCGCAAAGGCGTCAGAAAGCCGCGACAAAGAGCACTTCTGGGCACTCAGGGACGTTTCGTTCGTTGTCGGGGAAGGTGAAGTGGTCGGAATCATCGGCAGAAATGGCGCCGGCAAGAGCACACTCCTGAAGATCCTCTCGCGCATCACACCGCCCACCGAAGGTCGGATCCGACTCCGCGGGCGCGTTGCAAGCCTGCTCGAAGTTGGCACCGGCTTCCACCCAGAACTCTCGGGCAGAGAAAACATCTACATGAATGGCGCAATCCTCGGGATGACGCGGCAGGAGATCAGATCGAGGTTCGACGAGATCGTGAGCTTTTCGGAGGTGGAGAAGTTCCTGGACACACCGGTCAAACGCTACTCGTCGGGTATGTACGTTCGGCTCGCCTTTGCTGTTGCTGCGCATCTGGAGCCCGAAATCCTGGTTGTCGATGAGGTGTTGGCTGTCGGAGATTCCGTCTTCCA
>JAFDAW010000322.1 GCA_019313605.1 Deltaproteobacteria bacterium | reverse complement strand
CTGGCTGGAGAATCCTACGGATTCGCTTCGCCTACGCGCCGAGCCGAGCAAGTGCCCCTGCCGCCTCAGGCGGCCACCGGAAAGCTCCATAGCAATCCGGATTCCTGCCTGCTACACCCGCCGGACCCATCAATCGCCAGTACAGGAGCCCGCCGCAATGCGACTTCTTCGCCTATTTCTTCCCATCCTTCTCGTCCTGTCCCAGTTCGCCTGTCAATCGTCTCCAACGGGCAGCGGCGGCGGTTCTTCGACCGCTCCGATGCGACTGCAGCGCATCCTCGAAAGCGGAGAACTTCGGATCGGG
Organism: Deltaproteobacteria bacterium; assembly: GCA_019313605.1. GTDB lineage: Bacteria > Myxococcota_A > UBA9160 > UBA9160 > SMWR01 > JACZVU01. The sequence continues at coordinate 2,537 of JAFDAW010000322.1, read as the reverse complement.
CTGTCGGGCAACCAGCCTCCGCTGAACATGACCAACAAGAACGGAGAGATCATCGGCCTCGAAGTCGACCTAATGAAGGCGCTCGCTCACTCGATGGGTCTGACGACGCGCTTCGTCGTCAAACCCTTTGCCGATCTGATCCCTGCAATCGAGAATGGCGAGGTGGACGTCGTCATTTCGGGGATGACGATCACGCCGGAGCGAAACGCGCGAGTCGCATTTGTCGGCCCCTACTTCATTTCAGGAAAATCGGTACTCACCAAATCTGCTGAGATCGCATCGGCCGACGAAGCGACGTTGCTCAACAATGCCGATCATCGATACGCCGTGCTGGCGGGCTCTACGAGTGAGGCCTTCGTCGACAAGGTGCTACCGAAGGCCGTAAGTGTTCCCGCGAAGGACTACGACGCCGCCGTGCAGATGGTGCTCGATGATGAGGTGCAGGCCATGATCGCGGACTTTCCGATCTGCCAGCTCTCGGTGATGCGCCATCCGGAAGCCAATCTGTCGACATTGATGACGCCCTTCACGATCGAACCACTGGGGATCGCGCTATCCGCCGACGACCCGCTGCTCATCAACCTGATCGAAAACTATCTGAACACACTCGAAAACACGGGGCTTCTGATCCAGTTCAAGGCAAAGTGGTTCTCCGACGGATCATGGATCGCCGAGCTTCCCTGATAGGCCATGCCGACCCATCGAAACCACGCAAGGATCTCATTTTTCGCTGCTGCCCTGGTGATCACCCTGGTGGTCTGCCTGGGCACCGCGGTGTCCGCCGAGCGCAAGAAGCGGGACATTCTGCTCTCTGAAGGTGACGACGCTCGTATCGGTAGAGAAGCAGCGAAGTCGGTTCCCGCCCAGATGGGGCTCTACGAAGATCCCGAGCTCGAAGCCTACGTCGACAAACTCGGACAGCGGCTGCTCCGGGGCGTGCCCCGCATGGGGTTCAACTACCAGTTCAAGATCGTCGACCAGTTCGAACCAAACGCATTCGCGCTGCCCGGTGGCTACATCTTCATTTCACGCGGTCTGTTGGCGCTGGCCAACAGCGAGGACGAACTCGCCAATGTAATGGGCCACGAAATCATCCATGCCGCGCACAGGCATGCGGCGATGCAACAGGCTCTGGTCGGAACCGGTCCCTTCGCGATGCCGTGGGCCCGCGCAGCAACCATGGCCGGCTACGGGCGCGACATGGAACGCGACGCCGACAAGGGCGGCCAGGCGCTCGCCGCGGCTGCGGGTTACGACCCGATGGGAATGTCGACCTTCATGAAACAACTCGCTCAACTCGAGCGAATTCGCATCGGCACCGTGCGGCAGTCGCGGTTCATCGATACCCATCCCGGCGCCAACGAGCGCGCTGCCGTCAACGCAGCGCGTTCGCACGAAATCCGCCGAAAGAACGTACCTGGGCTCGGTGACACCCGGACCTCCTATCTACGCCGGTTAGAGGGGCTGCCCGTCGGCCCGCGCCCGGAAGGCGGAGTCTTCGACGACGACCGCTTCCTGCAACCCGACATGGATTTCCAACTCCGCTTCCCACCCGGCTGGAACGTCTCCAATTCGACCCAGGCAGTTGGAGCCGTGTCGCCCAAACGCGACGCGATGATCTTCCTGAAGGCGGATCAGCCCGAAGGTGACCCCGAGCAAGCGGCGGCGGACTTCGTGATCAAGACGAGCCAGGATTTTCCGGTCGACGTCGTGAGATCCGGTCCCGTCAAGATCGGTGGGATCGACGCGTGGCGGATCGAATTGAAGGGCAGTGGACGCGCGCGCGGCGTGACCGCAAACGTGACATTCATTCCGTATCGAGGCGCAACCTTCCAGATCACCGGCGTGGCACCCTCGGCAGCGGCGAGAACCTACCGCGGGCGCATGCTGAGCACGGCGCGCAGCTTTCGGTCGCTCTCCGAGGAGGATCGATTGAAGATCTCCGGGAACCAGATCCACCTGGTAACCGCGCAGGCGGGTGAGACTCTCGAAGAGCTCGGGCGCCAGAGTGGCAACACCTGGAACATCTCGGCGCTCGCCGCCTACAACGGAATCTTCACCACCCACCGTTTCGAAGGTGGCGAACTCGTCAAGACGACCCGCACCGAGCCCTACCGCAGCCCCACAGAGTAGGCTCGATCAGCCACCTCACCGAGTGAGATTCCAGTTTGAAACGAGCGACGCATCCGTCGCAAATCAAGAATGAAGCGTTGCGACCGACCGCTTATTCAGCTTCAGCGTCGCTCGCTTCTAGCGGACTGGGGTCACTTCCATCGAGCAGGCCGTCACCATCCGTATCGGGGTTATTCGGATCGGTCCCGCCACGAAGCCCCGCGATCGCCTCTTCGAGATCGCTGAGTCCGTCACCATCGGTGTCGGCCTCGCTCGTAGAGGAACCGAGAGTCTCTTCGGTGATGCGCAATTCATCACCGTACGGGGAGTAATCGGGAAGACCATCGCCGTCTCGGTCTTTGAAAGTCTTCAAAGTACCCCAGCGCCTGGGCCGGTCGAAATACTCGGCGTCCGAAACGTTTTCG
>JAFDAW010000321.1 GCA_019313605.1 Deltaproteobacteria bacterium | reverse complement strand
GATCTGATGAGTCACCAGTCGCAGTCCGTCGGGGCAGAGCCTCTTGGCCTTGTCGAGCAGGATCTCGCCAAGGCCCCGACCCTGGTGACCGGGAGCGACGTAGAGCCGGTCGATCTCGGCGCCGTCCATCGCCATCATGGCGTCCACGCGGCCATCACACTCGACCACCCAGATCTGGGTCCTGGGAACGAGCTGGTCGCAAAACCACTTGCGCGCCTCTTCCGGCGGGTGGCGCTGGTCGGTACGAAGGCGGCCGAGCAGCTCCGCCTGGCTGAGCTGCCAGACGTCGAAGACTCGGGGCAGCTCCTCGGGGCGCATTCGGCGAACGATTGCAGCCACCGGTCGATCAGTCACGGCGGCTGGCCGCGAGCTTCAGCGTCTTCGCCTTCGCGTAGGTTGCCTTGCAGGTGATGCGCAGTCGGGCGTCGAAGTGCAGGAGGTCGAGTCCGCGCCAGCTCGCCGCGCCCTGCTGGGTGTCGATCGAGCACTCCCAGCTGATCATCACCTTGCGCTCGTCGGGATCGACGAAGAGATCTTCTTCGTCGAACTGCATGACTCCGAAGGCGCCCGTGAACTGAGGCTCGAAGGCTGTGCGGATCTCGATAAGGCCCCGAGCCTGCCGGCCGTCGAACTGATCGTAGACTGAGTCGTCGGCAAACCACTCCATGACGCCGTCGAGATCATTCTCGTTGAAGGCGCGCGTAAAGCGTCTCGCAGCGTCGGCGAGGGTCTCGGGTGCGATCGAATTCTGTGACATGGCCCCTCCAGCAGGTGGGCCTGATTCTACCCGAACTTCGGCCCTGCGAGGCCCCGCGATCACCGGGTAGAGGGTAGAGGGTAGAGGGTAGAATCGCGGCGAGTGCCTGGACTGCGCACGAGGGGTTCGATGAGTGAGCACGTTCTGGTCGTCGGAGCGACGGGCGTCGTCGGTTTCGCGGCGATGAAGCATTTCGCCGGTCGCGGGGTCGAGGTGACGGCGGTCTCGCGCCGCGCCCCGATAGACCCATTCGGCGGGCGCTTTGTCCTTGCCGTCTACACCGTAGGCGTAGCGGTACTTAGTCTCGCAGATCTCGGTGCGGTCGTTCATGAATCTCCGGGCGCGGGGGGAACTCGAGTGCCCGCTAGGATTCGCGAGCGAGCGCGGCGGCGTTCTCTCCGGCAATTTTTCCGAATGCGAGACACGGACCGAATGAACCTCCGCCTCCCACGTAGCGGTCTCCGTGCAGCGAACCCACCGTCTCGCCCGCTGCGAAGAGTCCGGGGATCGAGCGTTCGTCGCGACCGATGACGTGCATATTGGCATCGATCCGCAGGCCCGCGCCCGTCCAGGCGAGAATGGCGGGCCGCACTGGCACGGCATAGAAAGGCGGCTCCGCGATCGGGCGGGCGCCGGCTCCCAGCGGCTTGAAGAAGCTGTCGTCGCGCCCGGCCTCGCAAGCGGCGCTGTAGCCTTCGAGGGTTCCCGCGAGGGCTTCACCGTCGATTCCCGCCGCGAGCGCGAGGGCAGCGAGGCTCTCCTCGCGGTGGATCCCACCGGCGTCCGCCTGCGCCTTCAGGATGTCGCCCACCCAATAGGCGCGCTGCATCGGTGTCGGCTCGGCGGCCGCGCGAGCGGCCTCGTCGAAGATCGCCCAGGCCACACCGCCGTGGCGCTGAATCAGACCGCCTAGCATCGAATAGGGGGCAGTCTCGTTCGCGAAACGGCGTCCCGCCCGATCGACCAGGACGAGCCAGACGGGCAGGAAGACTTCGAGATCGTGGCTGAAGCCCGGCGTCGCCAGGAGCAGGCCACGGTTGTGCCCGTCGAGCGCGGCCCCCACGCCTTCCCCCAGCATGATGCCGTCTCCGCGGGCGTCCGGGCTACCAATGTACCAGGTCCAATCTCCGGCCGCGGCGGCGTCGGGGTAGTGCTTGGCCAATAACTCGGGGTTGGCGCCGAAGCCGCCAGTGGCGACCACGACGGCGCCGGCGTGCAGCACGTCGCCGTTCGCGCGCACGCCCGTGACGCGGCCATCGTCATCGCGCAGTAGCTCGCTCACCCGGGCCCCGAACACGATCTCGACACCGCGCTGGCTGCAATGGCGGTCGAGGACCGAGATTACTTCGTGCCCCTCGCCGCGTGTCAGATGGCCTCGGGCCACGTCGCCTACGCCCGAAACGTAGACGCCCTCGAATTCGATGCCGAGTTCGCGCAACCATTCGACGGTCGCCCCCGAAGTATCGCAGTAGCGGCGGACCACGGATGGCTCGACCATCCACTGATTGAGGGTCATATAGTGTTCGAACATCGCATCGGCGTCGTCTTCGATCCCGGCCGCACGCTGCACGCTCGTTCCTGCCGCAAAGACGTGCCCGCCCGAAAGTCGCGACGAGCCGCCCACCTGATGGCAGGCCTCGAGTACGACGACGGAGGCTCCGGCATCGGCCGCCGCGACCGCGCATGCCAGGCCCGCGGCGCCCGCGCCGATCACGGCGACATCGCAATCGCGCTGGCTTTTGCTCGCTTTGTTCTGGGCCATAGGAATCAAGTCTACATACAATCGCGCTCTTCGGTGGACGGGCTGCCCGGGGACACCGCGCATCTCGTGCGCGCCCGGCGGATCGGCTGGCGGGATGTGCCGTCGGCCGGGCATCTGACGCCGCCCGATGGCAGCGCGGCACTCGACCTGACCATGCAGCGCCATACCGACGTGGATGAGCAAAACAAGCTGCGTTTTCGCCACCTCCGATAAGTAGACTTCTGACAACTAGGAGCCTGACCCAAGACTCTCGTGGGAAGCCCGAGCGTCGAGGCGCGCTGCTGGTTAGGCGCGGAATCGCAGCTGTAGCTGGCTACAGCAAGGGGAGAAAGCGCAGCTTTCGAGTACA
>JAFDAW010000320.1 GCA_019313605.1 Deltaproteobacteria bacterium | reverse complement strand
GGGCACGTCGAGGGAGAGCGCGCGATGGGGGTACCGTCCGAGCTGCCCGCGGAGATGCTCGCGCATTCGCGCATCGACTGGGTGGCCGTCGAAGCCGACGGCTCGCGAATGCTTCCCGTCAAGGCACCCGCGTCGCACGAACCCGTGGTTCCCACCGGCACGACCCTGCTAGTCCCGGTAGTCGGGATCGACGCGCTCTCGAAGCCGATCGCCGAGATCGCGCATCGGCCCGAGCGGGTGTGCGCGATTACCGGGCTCTCCGAGGCAGACACCTTGACGCCCGCGGCGCTCGCAATGCTGCTCACTTCTCCAGAAGGCGGTTTGAAGAACGCCCCCTCCGCGAGGCGCGCAGCAGTCTTGATCAACAAGGTGGAAACCGCGGCTGAGGTTGCACTCGCCCGAGAAACCGCGGACGCGATTCTTCGCGAGTCTTCGGTCGAACGGGTTGTGGTGGGTGCGCTGCTCGGTAGCGATGCGAAAGGCTGGCTGGTTTACACGCGCTGAGTGTTCGGCTCTGACTTCAGTCGCCTTCTTCGCCCGCGATGAAGGCTTCGAGCATCTCGTAGGCTTCGGTGTCCGGAAACTGCTCGGGCGGGTGTTTCATGAAGTAGGCGGACGCAGAGCGAATGACACCGCCGTGTCCGCGCTGGCTCGCGAGCTTCGCGCAGCGGATGGCGTCGATCGCGCAGCCCGCCGAATTCGGTGAGTCGTCCACCGATAGCCGCATTTCGAGGTTCATCGGGACGTCCCCGAAGAGTTTCCCCTCCATGCGCAAAAAACAGACCTTGTTGTCATTTTGCCAGGCTACGTAGTCGCTCGGACCGATGTGGATGTCGTCGTCCGCGATGCGCTCGGCAGAAACCGACTGCACGGCTTCGGTCTTCGAGACCTTCTTGGAGGCGAGGCGGCTTCGGTTGAGCATGTTGAGGAAGTCGGTGTTGCCGCCGGTGTTGAGCTGATAGGTCCGCTCGAGCTTGACACCCCGCCGGCGGAACAGGTCCGTGAGCATCCGATGGGTGATGGTGGCGCCGAGTTGCGCCTTGATGTCGTCGCCCACGATCGGGATGCCGCGCGCTTCGAAGCGCGCGGCGAAATCCGGGTCGCTCGCGATGAAAACCGGAATGCAGTTCACGAGTGCAACCCCGGCCTCGAGCGCGCACTCCGCGTAGAAGCGCGCAGCCGCCTCGGAGCCCACCGGGAGGTAGTTGAGCAGCACGTCCGCGCCGCTCTGGTGGAGGGCGAGCGTCACCTCTTCGCGCGTGGGTTCCCGCTCGTCCGAGGGCAGGAAGGTGCGCGCCTCCGGATGGTCCCGCATGTGTTCTGCGATCCCATCGAGGATCGGTCCCATGCGCACCTGCACGCCCGCCTTGGGAACATCGCTGCAGAAGACGGTGGCACAATTCGGGGGTTGGAAGATCGCCTCCGCGACGTCTTTGCCCACCTTGCGAACATCCACGTCGAAGGCCGTGACGACCTCGATGTCTTGGGGCCGCCAGTCGCCGATCTGCCAGTGCATCAGGCCGATCGCCGATTCGGGCGACTTATCGCGGTAGTACTCGATGCCCTGCACGAGCGAGCTGGCGCAGTTGCCGACTCCCGCGATCGCAATCTTGATTTTCTGCATTCGATCTCCGCCGGTTCGATCGACTCGGCTCGTTCAACCCGTCCCGCAGATTATACTGGACGGGAGCGCAGGGCGACCGGCTTTGGCTTCACGTTCCGCTTTTTCTGCCAGGCGGGTTCCCGCTCTTGCGCTGTTGCCGCCAATCGGCCAGCCGGCGGGCCGTCTCGGACTCCTCGCCCTTGCCGTTGGGTTCGTAGAAGCTCAGCTGCCCGAGTCCTTCCGGCAGGTTCGGCGCGGTCACGAGCTGCTCGGGCGAATTGTGGGGGTACACGTAATCGCGCCCATATCCCATCCCCTTCATGAGCGGGGTCGGGGCGTTGCGCAGATGGAGCGGAACCGGCAGCGATCCGTGTTCGCGCACCGCGGCGATCGCGCGGTTGATTCCGAGATAGGAGGCGTTGCTCTTGGGCGCGCAGGCGAGAAAGGTCACCGCTTGCCCGAGCGGGATGCGCCCCTCGGGCATGCCGATCCGCTCGACGGCCAGATACGCCGAGGTGGCGATCTCCAGGGCCCGGGGATCTGCATTGCCGATGTCCTCGGATGCGAAAATCACCAGGCGCCGCGCGACGAAGAGCGGGTCCTCTCCGGCTTCGAGCATGCGCGCCGCGTAGTAGAGGGCCGCGTCCGGATCGCTCGCGCGCAGGCTCTTGATCAGCGCGGAAACCACGTTGTAGTGCTCCTCGCGATCCCGGTCGTGAAGCAGGAGGCGCCGCCCCGCAGCTTCTTCGACGGCCCCGAGCGAGAGTGCCGAACCGGGTTGCGCGGTGCGGAGGTGGACCGCACAAGCGGCCTCGAGCAGGCCGAGCGCGCGGCGCGCATCGCCGTCGGCGGCGTGGGCGATCGCCGCCACGGCTTCGTCTCCGACGGGGATGCCGAGTTTGCCGAGCCCGCGAGTCTCGTCGAGCGCAGCGCGGCGGATGAGTGCCGCAAGGGCATCGCCATCCAGCCGCGACAGTGTGAAGACCCGGCAGCGCGAAAGCAGAGGCGCGTTGACCTCGAATGAGGGGTTCTCGGTGGTGGCGCCGATCAGTGTCACCGTGCCGGCTTCGACGTGCGGGAGCAGAGAATCCTGCTGTGCGCGATTCAAGCGGTGCAACTCATCGAGGAAAAGCACCGTGCGTCGGTCGATGCGGCGCGCGCGCTGCACGACCTCCCGGATCTCCTTGACCCCGGCCATCACGGCCGAGAGCGGCTCGAGGTGGGCATCGGCGTGTGTGGCGAGCAATCGCGCGAGCGTCGTCTTGCCA
>JAFDAW010000319.1 GCA_019313605.1 Deltaproteobacteria bacterium | reverse complement strand
ACTCGACGATCCGCCCGCGGTGCTCAGCAATACCTTGCGAGTGCTCTATGCGACCGCCTCGATCGCGGCAGTCTCGGAAATGATTCGAATCCTGCTCGCGAAGGACAACGAAACCTTCCGTCTCGCGGTCATCCTCTACGCGCGCTCTGCGGGCATCCCGATCGAAGAGGCCGACCTCGACCTGCTGCGCGAATCGGTCTTCGACGCCGACGATCCGGATCTCGGTCCGGCCCTCGCCCGTGCAGTCGAACGCCTCGAAGAACACCTCGGCCGCAATTTCCTGAACAGCGTCCTCGATCACCTGTAGTCGCCACTGCTGAAATTGCCCGTTGCTGCGGCCAGCGGCCGGACTCGAACTAAACCGGCTCTCCACCTATGCGCGCGATCGCGTAGAAAATTGCGCCGAGTGCGATCCATAGGATCGCGATCAGCCACTCCTGGGCCACTCGAGGGCGGCCGGACTGCCCGGTAGATAGAGCACCGCGAGGCCAATAGCCGCGTCGGCGCGCGGAGCGTCAGTCTTTGATAATCGCCAGGACGCCCGCTTCGATCATCTCGGTGATGGTCTTGTAGATTCGCGCGTCGCTGCAGGAGAGCATGTCGAGCATTGCGCCGAGCGGGAAACCCATGCGTGCATTCTCTGCGATCTCGCGGCCGATTTCGTCCAACGTCGAGGCGACGGCCTCGAGCCGACCGGAGTCCACGGAGAACGTCGAATCTGCATCGAAACCGCTCAAATCGAGGTGCGCGAGTTCGTCGCGCGCCACCACGGCCGAGAGCACGGCGGGCGCGAGCGGCAGGCGCCCGCTGACTCCGTCCATCGGCTCTACCTCGGATCGAAATTCAAACTGCGCGTCGGCCCAGGTGAAAAGGCGATCGAGCGCCTTGGTGCCCGAGAGCATGCCGATGGTGACGTAGAGAATCTCGCCCTCCTGGTAGACGATCTTTCCGTGCTCGTCTCCGCGCGTGAGGCGCAGCGTGCCCGAATTTGAAATACCTGCAAAGGTTTCGAGAACAGATTCGAGTGGCGTTTCTGCGAGCGAGCCTGAAACCGTCGCGAGCGCGCGCGCGTGATGAAAGCTGCGCAGCTCATCGATGAAACGCGCAACTTCATCGGCACGATCGAAGTCGTAGATGAACTGCAAGCCCACGACCATCACACCGTCGTCACAGCGCGTCTGGTTTGCGATGCGGCTCTTGAGCTGGATTCTCTCGCCCGTTCTGGGGTGCTCGATTGATACACGTACAATTGTCACATCATCGAGATCCAGAGCGGGAAGCATCAGGAGCATGCCGCTGTAGCTTACGTCTGCCATCTCGGCGGAGACTGCGCGACCGTCGATCCCGAGCAGCACGGGTGCTCGTGCGGGATAGCGGATTTCGGCGCGCGGAAAATTAACGTGCGGCGGTGGTATGTCGCCCAACTGGATTCCGCTCACGCGCTCGATGTGCTCGCGCAATTCCGCGGGTGGCTCGCGGAATAGAACCGAGACGCCCGGTGCGGCCCCCGCCGTCGCGATCGGCGCGGGCAGAGAAGCGACCACCTCGCCATCGAGCTCGAAGCGGGCGTCGCAGAAGTGCAGCGCGAAGGCCACGCGAACCCCCTGCCCGGCCGGCAGGCGGTTTACGGTGGGGACGAAGACAGCCCCACCGAAGAGTTCCCGCGCAAAAGCGTCTTGGAAGTCTTCTGGCGTCAGATATTTCACGGAAAGCTCAACGAACCCTTCGGGGCCCTCTCCGGGCTCCCCAAGGCCTTCTCCGCCGGTTTCACGCCATTTCGGCACCAATTGCGCGCTCCCTCCAGACACCCGGTGCCTGCCTTTACCCCCATCGGCCAAACAGCCGCCGGGATATAGGAGGATGGGGGCGAGGGGGTCGGGCCGAGTGGGCTGCTTGGATCGGGGCTCAGTTGCCCGGGCCCAGCATCGTGAGGTGGATGGCGGCCTCACGTTGGCCGTCGAGACCGAGAAGCGGGTTCAGGTCGTCGTCGATGAAGGCGGCGAGGTTTCGGGCCGACAGGCCCGCCGACTCGGCAGCGAGATAAATGCGTTGGCCGATTGCGCCCGACTCGATCAGCAGGTCGCGGTAGCGACGCGTGCTCGCCAGCCCGCGATCCTCGCCGAGCCGAGCCACCATCAACACGCCCACCGCAGCGGTGCCCGCCTTCTCTTGCCCTAGACAGACGCGCGTGAATTCGCGAACCAGGCCTCCAGTTCGGTGCGTGACCAATCGGTGGTGGTCTCGGTCATAGCGGTAGAGGCCGGGTTCGAGCGCCTCGACGCGGTGGACGACGAGGTATAGGTCGACGTTTCCACTCCGCGCGAGCGCGGCGTGGCCATGCGCGATTTCGAGTATGTGGGCGAAATCTGCAAGCGGGAGTTTTCCCGATTCGAAGCGCGCGGTCGATCGCCGGATCTGGATGGCGTCTTCGAGTTTCACGGCTGAGCCCGCCGTGCGCGCGGGCAGCGGGATATTCGGTTCGAGGGTACGCGGCGCTGAATCCTTCGGCACCACAGACCGCGCAACCGCCTCGCCCTGAGGGACGAGCTTCGTGGCCGCGTGGTAGCGCTCGGTGATCGGTCCACGAGCCGTGAATCCGGGCGCATACTGCGCTTCGACCCACGCCTGCGGCGGTTCAGCATCGGCTTTCTGCGCCGAGCTTGGCAGGCCCACCGCGTGAACCGAGCAGACCGATTCTTTGACGCCGTCGATCGCGAGTAGCTCGTTCAAGAGGTCGTCGCGAAAACTCAGGAAGTCGCGCTGCGCCAACCCCGCCGATGCCGCGGCCAACCGCAGGTTCTCACCGATGTGGCCGGTGTCGATCAACGCGTAGCGATAGCCGCGATTCGCATAACGCCATGAGTAGCGGCCAAACACGTTGGTGAGCAAGAT
>JAFDAW010000087.1 GCA_019313605.1 Deltaproteobacteria bacterium | reverse complement strand
TCGACACCTCCACCGCCCAGTTCAAGCCTGCCCGGCAAGCTCGCCGTCGAATCCACCGGATCGGTCGATCTCGTCACCGCGAAAGCCGACGACGTCGCGGTCCCCTCGGCCGCGCAGCCCCAGGAGGGGCAGACCCGGCTCCCCAAGCCGGATCCCGATGACGGTGCGGGCACCCTGCTCGTCTATACGGCGATTACCGGCCAGCAGGAGCCCTTCAGCTCCAGATCATCGCGATCGGCGCCTTCCGAACCGGGGCGCTGGACGGCGGAGGGCGAGGAGAGCCGCGGGCGTTCGCTCGAGGCCCAGATCGAAGAAGAACTGCGACGTCAACAACTGGCGATCGATAGCCTCGACTCGGATCCGTCCGAGCAACCGACCGTCGAGTCGCTGATCACCGGGCAATCCACCGCAGAGCGCGCCAACCCGCGGGTGGCACCGGACGCTCCGCAAGATCGCGAACTCCCGCTGTCGGTCTTCGATATGGAGCCGGTGACGATCGTTGCGGGCAGCTGGGACAACGAGGAGACCATCCGGGTGACCCGCGGCGTGCTCGATGCCGACCGCGACGGCGTTGCCGAGCAGGTCCGCTTCTTCGAGCCGGGCTCGATGCTGCTGCTTCGCCTGGAGCAGGATTCGAACTTCGATGGAAGCCTCGACATCTGGAACACCTATACGGACGGCAAACTCACCGCGCGGGTGCGGGACACCAGTGGCGATGGAAACGCCGACGTTTGGGAGCAATACGAAGACGAGCGCATGACCCACCGCACGATCGATCGCGATCAGGACGGAATCGCCGACGCCTTCTACATCTATGGGGGTGACATCCTCGTCGAGGAGCGCCACGACGCCAACAACGACGGCACCGTGGATCGATTGATCAGCTACCAGAACCTCTTCCGCGTTCGCGCCGAAGAAGACCGGGACCAGGACGGAAACATGGACGTGTGGACGTTCTACGGCGTATCCCACGGCAAGGAGGTCGTCGAGCGCGTCGAGCAGGCCACTAAGGGAAGCGGTCCGCCTGACCGAATCGAAACCTACGAAACCAGCACGGGCAAGTCACAGCTCTCCAAACTCGAAGAGGACCGCAACGGCGATGGAGAGGTGGACGTCACTTCGCGTTACGAGAACGGAAAGCTCGTTCAGCGCGAGATCTCGGATCCCGACCTCGCACCGCTTTGAGTCACCGGATCATTCGAAGCGTGCGAAACGGGCGCCTAACAGGTAGCGAGGAGAATGCCGATTTGAATCAGCCGCCGAGCAGCGCGCGCATTCCCGTGATCGTCACCCTGTCGCTGCTGTGGCTGCTGTCGCTCGTCGCAGGCTGCACGTTCGTGAGAACGGATACCGGGCGACAGCTCGTAAGCGAAGACGATCCGATATTCGACACGCGTCTACGCGAACTCGATCCGGCCGAACTCGACCTCTCGGGATTCTGGATCGCCGGAGAGACGCCGCCTTCAGACGAGGAGATCCCGATCAACCATCGCACCTACGCAAAGATCCGCGCCGCGGTGAGCGATGGCATCGTCAATATCTACACCACGGTGCTCGAAGAGCGAGAGGCGCGCATCGGAATCAATCCGGGCGATCTCCTGCCATTCCGGATCCCGATCGTGTCACCGGTGCTCGACTTCATTCCGTTCCAGGTGCCGATCCCGTACGAGGACGAGGGCTTTGCACTGGGCTCGGGATTCCTGATCAACGAAGGCGGATTCATCCTCACCAACGCCCATGTGATTCGCAATGCGACCGACATCCGGGTGGTGCGTGCGAAGAGCCGAGAGGAATTCCCGGCGCGGATCATCGGCGTTGATCCCGCGACGGATTCCGCGCTGATCCGCATCGAACCCCAGCCCGACATGCAGGTGCTGACTCTCGGAAATTCCGGAGCGCTCGAAGTTGGCGAACTCGTGATGGCCGTGGGCAATCCGCTGGGCCTGAATCACACGGTTTCGTCTGGCCTGATCAGCGCCAAGGAGCGGCTGGTTTCCGAAGACACCACCTCGTTACTCGACTACCTGCAGACCGACACGGCGATCAATCCGGGCAGCAGCGGGGGGCCGTTGCTCAACCTGTACGGTCAGGTCGTCGGCATCAATACCGCGATCGCCTCCGATGCACAGAACATCGGCTTCGCGATCCCGATCGACACCATCAAGACCGTGATCCCGATTCTCGTTTCCGGCAACTCCGAGCGCGGCTGGTTCGGAGCCGCCGCGCGCCCCGCTTCACCCGGAGAGGCCGCTGAACTCGGACATTCGAACCCGAGCGCGGTGATCGTCGACGAAGTTTTCGACGCTAGCCCGGCGTCGAACGCCGGCGTTCGCGTCGATGACCTGATCCTCCGCGTAGGCGACCAGGAGATCCCGGATTTCATCGCGTTCCGACGTCAGCTCATCAGCTTGCGCCCAGGCAACCACCTGGACCTGACGATCCTGCGGGACGGCGAGCAGATCGAGATCAGCAGCACGTTGGTGGCTCCGCCGAAGCACTAGGCGCGTAATCGCGGCACGAAATCAGAACCCGGTCTCATCCGCACTCCGTCGATACTCGGCGGCCTCCCCACTCCGCCCCGCAGCGCTCAACATCTCGCTGTAGGCGCGGTAGGTCTTGCTCAATTGATGGCTCGAATCACCCAGGCCCTCGCGCAGGATCGAGATCGATTCGCGATAGAGATTCTCGGCCTCGCCGAACCGACCTTGATGGGTGTAGAGCGTCGCAAGATCGCGGGTGAATACGCCGATATCCGTATTCCGCTCGCCGGCCACCTTGATCGACAGCCGGATCGCGTAGAGATGATTCCTCTCCGCGTCCTGCACCCGTCCGGTCGCAGCCTGCAGCAGAGCCAGATTGTTCTGGGCGATGGATGCATTGCGCCAGTAATCGCGACCCGCAAGAGAGTAGATCGTGAGCGACCGAATCAACAGATCCTCTGCGACGGAATAATTCCCTGCGCGTCGCTCCGCGTCTCCGAGGTTCTGCAACAAAGCGGCCACGTAGGGATGATCGCCACCGTAGATCGCCACCCGAATATCGACCGCCTCGGCGAGTAGTGCCTCGGCTTCCGAGATGCGGTCGAGGTCGAGATAGAAGACCGCAAGGCTGTTGAGTGCGTTCGCGAGTCGGTCACCGTCCGTCGGGGAATTCGAGCGCTCCGCGGCGATGACCTCCTGATAATCCTGCTCGGCACCTTCGTAAAGCCCCTGGCTGAGGCGAAGCTCGGCGCGCTGGCTGAGGGTCTGCAGCGTCCGGGGATCTCCCGGCGGAAAAGCCCGACTCGTCGCCAGCGCTTTTTCGTACAACTCGCTAGCCGAGTCGAGTCGCCCCTGGCTGTGAGATCGCGTGGCCTGTTCCACCTGCTCTTTCCAGAGCTCAGCGGGGTCACGCGCTTGCGCGGAGGGATCGACGACGGTTGTCGTACAACCGAGTACTCCCGCGAACACCGCGAGAGCCGCAATCGTTCGCCTCGCCGTCGGGCTCAATGGAGACGATCCGAAGACGTCGCCTCGGAGGCGCGCCGGATCGCGAGCGCCGCGTCGAGCGCTTCTCGACTCTGCGCGAGCAGAAGCCCCGGCTCGACGCGCGCAGCAGCAGCCGGATTCTCGGCGCTCAGCGGAATCATCAGAGCATCCTGCGCATTGGCAGGCTCGGGCCAGCCACCGGGAGGCGCATCGAGACGAAACTCGAACGGCCGCAAGCCTCCCGGATCGAGCGAGAGTTCTCGCCGAATCTCCGCGAGCGCGCGCCGCAACAAACCGATCGCGACGATGCCGAGCGTGAAACGCGCGTTGAATTCGACGATTGGGCGCAACTCGACCCGACCGGGCTCCAGCTCGAATGCAAAGGCATCGACTCCACAGGGGCCATGGTAGCCGGCGGCTGCCGCGGCCTGGGCGACTGCGACCGCCGCCTCGCGCAGGGCCTCATCGTAGCGGTTGCCCGAGGTCACGCGGCCCTTGCTATCGATGAAGCCGCGATGTCCGCGATAGAGCCCCGAGCCTTCGACGAGCAGTTCGGTGGTTCCCAGCAGCAAGATTTTCCGATCGGAGCCGATCCAGAGCTGTGCGCTCAAATCGCAAGTTCGCTTGAGCCAGGGTTCCAACATCGCACCGCCCGATTCGGCCAGACGCGCAAAACCGCCACTCGCCTCGGCAACGCGGCCCGCGTTGCCCGCGACGCGCCCTCGACCGCTGGTGCCAAACCGCGGCTTGAGGGTGAAGCGACCCGCAGTCCAATCAGGCCATTGCGCGAGTTTCGCTTCGATCTCTCGAATTGCAGCGTCGGGATCTCGCAGGGTATCGGACTCGAGCACCGCAATGCAGGGCGAGAGGCACGCCGGCAACATCTGCTCCTCAACGGCAACCCGGTGAGCAAACGCCTTGTCGTGTACCGTTCGAACGACTTCGGGATTCGCACCGAACAGGCGGCACTCCGACTCTCTCGCAAATTGCCGTGCGGCAGGCGTATTGAGCCAGGCGACTGCGCAATCGTGCACATCCAGCTGAGAAAGGGCCGCGTGCGGACTACGAACACCAAGGCCCTTCGGCCAGAACTCGTCGCCCGCATGCTCCGATTCGCCGAGGCACCGCGAGCCACTCGCAAATAGACTCTGCCAAAGCCGGGTTGCGACGCGCTGCACGATCTCGCGCGCTGGCTGGGATCCCGTCGCAGCCTCACCGACCGGTCGATAGGCGGGTTCTCCCCAGCCCGCACCTTCTTCAGCGCCGAAGTTCGGAATCAGCAGCACGTCACCCGCCATCGCGATTTCGATCCGCGTTCGAGAGTTTCTCCTGCGAAGAGCGAGCGCTGCGCACGAACGCGATGAATTCCTCGCTGAGCCCCGCGCGGCGCCAGTTTCACTTCCAGATTTCCCGATTCGACGATTTTTCGACAGAATTCGCGCACCGTCACCGGGCTTCCTCCTCAGTATCCGGGGACTCATCCGCGTAACCCAGCGCGCGCAGCGCCTCCCGATCCGCATCGGTGATCTCCTGGCGGATTTCGGGCACCTCTCGACCGAGGCTGCGCATCATCAGATCGAGTCGCTCGTTCATCGCCCGCTGAATGTCCCGATTTTCGGATTTGACCGCGGGGCCGCGCTGCCCGACCAGAAATAGCGTTCCGCTCGAAACATCGCCTCGCTCGGAAACGATCCACTTGTATTTCCCGTCGACGATTCCGTATCGCCGCTCCTTTGGCGCACCGCGCGTATCCAGATACGGAACACTCGCGCGCTCCGCCGCGCCCTCAGCCAACAGATCGCGCCCCCGGTGGGCGGGCGCGTCCGATTCACCGGTGAGTTGCCGGAGGAGAGTCCCGTAGAGATCGACCAGCGAAACAACATCGCTGCGGCGCGCGGGCGCGCGCCCGGGAATGCGCAAAAAGAACGGAACCCGCACGAGCACCTCGCTCAAATAGTCGCCGTGTGCAAACCAGTAATTTCCTTCGCCCAGGGATTCTCCGTGGTCCGCTGCAAAGACGATCAAAGCAGCTTCCATCAAACCGCGCTCCTCGAGGCCATCGAGCAAGCGTCCGACCTCTTCGTCCAAATAGCTGATCTCCGCGTCGTAGCCAGCGCGGTAGAACGCGACCTCTCTTTGTTCGTCAATGTACTGGTATTTCGGGATGCCACCGAGACCGCTCGTTCCCGGATTGACGGGCAAGATATGCCGCCCGTTGGCGAGTTCGCGCTCGATCGGCAGAAAGCGCGCACGACGCTCATCGGAAGTCGTGTAGGGGCCGTGCGGATCTTGATAGTGGATCCACACCAGGCAGCGACTGTCGCCGCCCTCTCTACACAGGTCGATCATCGCGAGTCCAGCGTCCGTGGTGTCAGTGGCCGTCCGCTCCGGCAAACCGCGCACGGCTTCGCGATCTCGGAACGAATCGTCGTAATGATCGAATCCCGCGTCTAGCCCCGATCCCCGGCGCAGCACGAAATTGCTGACCACCGCGTAGGTGCGCCAACCGCGACGCTTCAATTCGCGAGCCAGAGTCGGCGTCGCTTCGGGCAGACCGGATTCGTTGAGCCAGATTCCGAGTTCCGAAGGATAACGGCCCGTCATCATCGCACTCACCGATGGAAGGGTAAAAGAGGTGGGTGCGTAGGTGGACGTGAAAACGGTGCTCTCGTCCGCGAGTGCGTCTAGATTGGGAGTGAGTCCGAGATCCCCCCCGAAGGCGCCGAGCCGATCGGATCTCAGCGTGTCGACGGTCAAGAAGATCAACAGCGAAGGCCGATCGACTTCGGGCTGGCAACTGATCAGGCCAGCCAGCAAGACCACCAACAGCAGCCCGATTGACAATCGCCTGCGCGGGTTTCCGGCACCCGCTGTCGATTGATCTTCGCGTTTCATTTCGACCCCGGCCGCTGATTCATCCACCCATGCCCTGCTCACCGGCTTCGACTTCGGCGGCGAGTCGCTCCCACTCCCGATAGAGCTCGTCGACGCGGCCGCGAATCTCGTCGCGTTCGGCCTCGACTTCGCGAATCGCATCGGGATTTCGATGAACCTCGGGGTCCCCGAGTCGCCACGCGATTTCTTCGAGACGCGCTTCGCTCTCGCGGATCTCTTCCTCGACAGCCGCCAATCGCTTCGTCGCTCGTTTGTGCCGGCGCGTGAGCTCTCGTTCTCGCTCCCGCGCGGCGATTCGCTCCTGCTTGCTGAGCGGTGCGGCCGACTGCGGGGCTGCTTGCTGGGTGGTCGCTTGTTGGGTGGGAGTTTGCGGCGGCTCGAGCTTCACCGCTGCAGGCTCACGTGGCGCGGAGCTCGTCTTCTTGCGGAGGTAGTCGTCGTAGTTCCCGGGATATTCCCGCAACTGCCCATGATCGACTTCGACGACGCGATTCACCAGAGCGTTCAAGAATGCGCGATCGTGGGAAATCAGCAGAAGCGTGCCGCCGTAACCGATGAGGGCGTCTTCCAGGACTTCGCGGGATGTCAGGTCGAGGTGATTCGTCGGCTCGTCGAGCACCAGGAAGTTCGCGGGGCGAAGCAACAGCTTCGCCAGGGCGAGGCGCGATTTTTCGCCACCCGACAAAACGCTGACCTTCTTCTTGACGTCATCGCCAGAGAAGAGAAACGCTCCCAGATGCCCCCGCAGTCGGGGAATGTCCTCGATCATCGCCCCGGCCTCGAGTTCTTCGAGGGCACTGCGTCGAGGATCGAGCACTTCCAGCTGATGTTGGGCGAAGAAGGCGACCGTGACGTTGTGGCCCAGCGTCCGCTCACCCGCGTCGAAGGGCAGCACACCGGCGGCGATTCGGAGCATTGTCGACTTCCCCGCGCCGTTGGGCCCGACCAGGGCGACGCGGTTTCCGCGTTCGATCGACAGGTCGACGCCCTCATACACGACGGTGTCGTCATAGGATTTCTGGATCCCCTCCAGGCTCAGCACGCTGCGTCCAGCGCGCGTCACCGGCGGAATCTTGAGCCGCATCTTCGAAATGCGCTCGTCGGCCAGTTCTACGCGTTCGAGCTTGTTCAAAGCCTTGACGCGACTCTGAACCTGCTTGGCCTTGGTGTTCTTGGCGCGAAACCGCTCGATGAAGCGCTCGGTCTGGGCAATCTTGCGATCCTGCGTGCGCTTGTTGGCGACGAGTTCTTCGCGCCGCAGTGCCTTCTGCTCGACGTAGCGATCGAAGTCCCCGTCGAAGACCGTCAGTCCGCTCCCCTCGAGTTCAGCGACCCGGTTCACGTGTCGGCGCAAGAAAGTCCGGTCGTGCGAGATGATCACGACAGCGCCGGGGTAGTCGGCCACGGTCTCCTCGAACCACTGGATGGACGGGAGATCGAGGTGGTTGGTGGGCTCGTCGAGCAGCAGGACATCGGGGCTCGCCAACAAGAGCTTGGCGAGCTCCACCCGCATCAGCCAACCGCCGCTGAAGGAATTGAGCGGCCGCTCGATCCGCTCGGCGTCGAAACCCAGCCCCTCGAGGATGCGCTCGACACGCGACTCGCGCTCGAAACCTCCCCCGAGTTCGAAATGGGTCCGACAGTCGCCGTAGCGATCCGTCAAGTCCGAGGGGATTTCGTGACCCGCGTGCGCGAGTTCTTCCATCTGGTGCTCGATCTCGTGCAGTTTCTGCTCGAGTGCCGCGAGTTCGGTAAACGCTGACATCACCTCTGCTCGCACCGAGCTGCTGCGATCGGGGTCGATCTCCTGGCGCAACATCGCAACCCGCGTGCCGCGGGGCATGGTCACGCCCCCCGAGTCCACGGCTTCGAGACCGGCTGCGATCTTCATCAGCGTGGTCTTGCCAGCGCCGTTGGGGCCCACCAATCCGATTCGGTCCGTGCGGTGGATGGTGAGCGCAACGTCGCGAAACAGCGTCCTTCCGCCGAAGCTACGCGCCACACCTTCTAGTCGAAGCAGCATGGCGGGACGGTAGCGTGTGCGGACAGCCCCGCTGCGTAGGCAGCATGCGGGCGCACCGAGTTCCGATCTCGATTGCAGCGATCGAATCCACCGGGCACTCGGCGGATGAGGCGATCCACACCGAGAATTCCTCCAATTACTCGCGGACCGAGAGGGGGAGGCAGAAACCAAAGCGCCCGAAGCCAACTAGCGGCTTCGGGCGTCCCTGGGAAGGGAATTTTCCAACGATACACAGGAGATGTGGCCACCCAATCGCACAGGTGGCACATCAACTCGAAGTTTTTTGAGATTTTTTGCCCTGCCCCAGCGAAGCCGCAGCCCGAGGGGAGTTAATCGCTTTTGTATTGGGGCTCGATGCTCACCACGAGTTGACCGTCACCATGGGAGGGCCCGCCGATCACCAGCAGGTGATTGCTCGGTGCGCGCATATCCATCATCACCTCGCCCTCCCAGCCGACCGCCATCAACAGGCCTCGCTCGCCTACGTTGAGCGGCTGCACCCGAAACATCCGACCGCCCGGGAGCTCCACACTGCCGACCTCGTCGAGTGCGAGCTTCAAGCGTCGCTCCTTGATCACCTTGAGGCTGTTGTATTTGAACTTCTTGCGGAGATTGCGGTCGAGGCGCTCGGCGCGCGCGTCGATCTTGCCTTCGGCGTCGGAGATTTCGGCGACCGTCACCTTCACGCTGAAGCTGCGCTCCCCCTCACTCCACGCGGGGCTCCCGACGAGCAGCACCCCAAAAACGATCCCGACCCATAGACCGAAGTTAAACCGCTTCACGCAACCCTCCTTCTGAAGCCCCAGCTTCGGGCACTTCGAGCAACCAGACAATCGTGGCGTCACCCTGATCCTCCAGCACCATCACGCTGCGCGCCCCGGTATCCAACCAGCGAATCATGCCCGGCATCGGGGGCGCGGCGTCCTCCATGATGCCGAGGAACAGCGCCAGCGCCAGTGCGGCGGTGACGGCGACCGCCGCGATGGGCCGGGAGTAGGCGGCCAGCCAGTCCATCCCGAGCCACGCCCGCGGCTCGCGCCACTCGTCGCGCCCCTCCCGTTGCTCCTCGCGGGTGGCGTCGATCGCGGGCAGTCGCAGCGCGATGTCATCCCATACATCGATGCGCGCCGACTGCGGGTCCAACGCCTGGACCCACTGGGACACCCGCTTCAGCTCTTCGAGTTCGGCGCGCAGCCGGGGCGAGCGCGCCAGCCGGCGCTCGAAAATCCAGCGTCGCAGACCGCTCAGCTCACCGTCGTGATAGGCGTTGAGATCGCGCTGGTCGATTCCGACCCCTTCTGCACGCGTTGAATTCACGAAACCTCCTCGCCGAGTTCGTCGACGCCCTGCTCGCCGAGCAGAGCGCGAAGCCGACGCCGCGCGTGGTGCAGGCGGCTCATGACGGTGCCCTTCGGGATCCCCAGCAATTTCGCGATCTCCGAATACGTCAATCCGTCGACCTCGCGAAGCACCAGCGTCTGCCGCGCGTCGTCGGGCAGCTTTTCGATCGCGCGCTGGAGGGTCTCGCGGAGCTCCGCGCGCTCCAGATCACCGGCGGGCCCTTCCGCCTGTTGGCGGGCGGGATCGACCGCATCGAGTCCGGTCCCAACGGGCGTCTCGCGCGCGTGTGTCTCGTCCCATTCCACCATCCGGCCCGCTGGCTGACGGCGCTTGGCGTCGATACAGAGATTCATCACCACCCGGTAGAACCACGTGTAAAAGCTCGAGCGGCCTTCGAACCGGTCGAGCGAGCGATATGCCTTGAGAAATGCGTCTTGCAGCACATCTTTT
>JAFDAW010000318.1 GCA_019313605.1 Deltaproteobacteria bacterium | reverse complement strand
CATGCCGCTCGTGGTCGAAGCGTTGACGCGATTGCGCGAACGCGCGGGTGACGATCTCTTCATATCCGCGATGGTCGTCTCGCCGTTTTTGGTGTCTGCTGAACTTCGCGGTATGGCCGGGCTATTGATGGACTTCATCCGCGACCCGGCTTTCGCCGAAGCCCTGTTCGAACGCGTCACCGAGGGTACCGCGCGCTACCTGAAGGCGATCCTGCAAACCGGCGCCTGCGATGCGGTGCTGTTCGAAAACGCGGGCGCCACGCGCGACATGATCGGCCCCCACCACCTCGCGCAGTTCGTAAGGCCCTACCACGAGCAGTTGGTCGCTGTGATGCGCAGTGAAGCCCCCGATGTTCTTGCGATCGAGCACAACTGCTCCGATCGACCGTACTTCGAAGAGATGCTCCAATCCGATCTCGACGCGGTCAGCTTCGCCTATGTGGATGAGCGTTCGATCAAGGCGCAATACGGTTGGGACTGTCACGCGTCGCACACCCGCACGAACGTTTGCAGTGAGCGTTTCTGCCTCCGCCCTTCCGCAGAGGCAAGTTCGATCGCGCGCATCGGGAACGTCGACCATACCCAGATCGTTTTGAGCGCCAAACCCGACGAGGTGTACCGCGAAGCGCGCGCCTGCATCGAAAGCGCCGGATCCTCTCCTTTTGTGCTCAGCACCGGCTGTGAGATTCCATTCAAGGCACCCATCGAAAATATCCGCGCACTCGCACGCGCCGCACAGGCGGGCTACTGAGTCGCGATTTCCTCGAACGCAGGAGCAAGCATGAGCGAATACATCGAGACATTCCGCGGCGTCGTCTATCCCTGGCACTGCGACCACCAGGGTCACATGAACACCATGTACTACGTGGGCATGTTCGACCAGGCGTTCTGGCATCACATGTCGGCGCTCGGATTCACGCGGGACTACATGGATCGAAACCACGGCGGATTCGTCGACGTCCGCGATACGATCGAATACAAGTCCGAGCAAGGGGTGGGCAGTCTCATTGTCATCGAAAGCGGGCTGCTGAAGATCGGAAACACATCGATGACGGCGATCCACCGCATGCGCAACGTCGAAACCGGAGAACTCGCGGCGACGTCAGAAAAGATCTCCGTCTACTTCGATCTCGAAGCGCGCAGCAAGGCCGCCTTCCCAAGTGACCTACGCCCCAACATGGAAGCAAACATCGTCAAACTGGACGTCTAGGAGCGCGACCCGATAGGGGCGCGCGACGACGCAAGTGAATCCGAAGGATTCACCAACTAGGAGCGCGACCCGACAGGGACGCGCGACGACGCAATGGGAAGTCGAAGACTTCTCCAGCCAGGGCCGCGCGGCGCTGTTAGTCCTGATCAATCACCAGATCTTCGAGGCTCATCCCGTCAGCGAGGGCGCCTTGCACCCATTTTGGCTGGCGGCCTCTCCCCGTCCAGGTTTCAGCGGAGTTGCTGGGGTTTCGGTAGACGGGGCCCCCTTTTTCGGAGAGTTCCCGGTACGACTGTGCGAGCTTGCGCCGCCGCTTGACCTCTTGCCGGACTTGCGCTTCCAGGTCGATTAGTTGCTTATCGCTGAATAAGTTGAAATCAAACGGCTTCAGATTGGACACGGTGCCCCCCCGGCGGTCGACGCATGCACCGTTACGTCCAACTGGCCAGTTCGCTCCGTGAGCCAGATCACCCATGCCGCACCTCGCCACTCGCGAGAGCGCTCACGCGGGATCAACGGACCATATAAACCTTGCGCACGGTCTCGTGAACCTGGCAGACCCCCTTCCAGCCAGCCGGAAAGTACGCGGCCGTTTCGGTCGCAATGTCGATGACCTCACCCGACTCGTGGGTGTAGGTGCAGTGACCTTCCAGGAAGTGGCAAAACTCGTCGCGGGTGACGTGGCACTCCCAGGTCCCGGGCGTGCAGATCCAGAGCCCGATTTCGGATTCGCCGTTTGGGCCCTTGTTGAGCAACACCCCCGAGGTTCGAGACTCCCCCTCGATCATGGTCGGAACGATTCCCCAGTCGATGACATCCTCGACCTCTTTGGGGTTGGGCAGGGTCGGTGCACTAGACGGCATCGGGCATTCTCCTCAAGTGGGCGATCGGGTCGCTCTGCGGTGAAATGGACCGCAGCCCAGGCCCGCGGATCGGATGAGTTTGAGCCACGCCGCGGGGTGCGTCCAGAACCCGGAGGGCGCCGAGGCAAACTGCGAATCTGGATCCCAGCGACCCTGGATCCGGCGGCCAACCCGCTCGGAGCTCCTAAGTATCTGAATTGATGTTCATTTTTTGCTTTCCAACCGAACGATAGGCTGTAAACCACCAGCCGCCACACCAGTTGACAGCGCCCCGGGTTGTTGCTTTGTTGCTTTGGCTGCGCGATCCGCGGCAAAGCCCTCCGAAATCCAACCTGGAGAATCCTGTGTTCGAGCGATGCCGGGAACAGCAATGAGCGTCGAATCCCGCGCGAGCGCTCTGCTCGGCACGCTGCGCGAGCGCGGCACCCATCGGGAGATGCGCGTGATGGCGGGCGCTCAATCCACCCGGATGTCGGTCGACGGCCGTGAGGTGCTGTTGTTTGCGGGCAGCAACTATCTCGACCTCGCCCACCACCCGGAGGTCGTCGAGGCGGCGGCAGCGGCCGCACGCGAGTTCGGCTGCGCGGCGGGAGGCTCGCGGCTGATCAACGGCAATCTCGAAATCCACCAGGCGCTCGAGTCGGAACTCGCAGAATTTCTCGGGACCGAGTCCGCCCTGGCCTTCAGCACCGGTTACATGGCAAATGTCGGTGTCATCCCCGCGCTAGCAGACCGCGACGATGTGGTGATCTCAGACGAGCTGAGCCACGCGTCGATCATCGATGGCTGCCGGCTTTCGCGCGCAGAGGTTCGCGTCTTTCCTCACGCCGATCT
>JAFDAW010000086.1 GCA_019313605.1 Deltaproteobacteria bacterium | reverse complement strand
TACTGCAATGGCGAACAGCGCCAGGCCGAGTTTGGGGTTGCCACATCTCACGAGTCGATTTCCTCCGCCAGAGGCGTCGCAATGTAGCGCCTTGGCCGCCGAGTTCGGAGCCGAAAATCCGGTACGCTGGACGTCATGCAGGCCCGAAATGCATGGCTGACCCGCGCAAATGCGCTCACCTGTATTCGCGTCGCCGCCGTGCCGGCCGTGGTGGTCGCGATCCACGCCGAAGCCGCCTGGCTGGCACTCGCGGTGTTCGCGCTCGCGGTGGCCACGGATGTGGCCGACGGCATCGTGGCGCGTCGCTTCGAAGAACAATCCGGCTTCGGCCGCCTGTTCGATCACGCTGCCGATGCGGCCTTCGTCACCGCCGGCGCTGCAGCCCTCGCGCATGCGGGGGTTCTTCCACCGCTGCTTCCCACACTGATCGCCGTTTCATTTCTCCAGTACGCACTCGACGCGAAGGTTACGAAAGCGTCTGGTCCGCGTCCGAGCAGCCTGGGTCGCTGGAACGGGATTGCCTACTACGTCATCGTCGCGATCCCGATCGTTCGCGATGCACTCCAAATCGGATGGCCGGCGCCCGGATTGATTCTGGCGCTCGGCTGGTTGTTGGTCGGCTCGACGCTCGTGTCGATGGGGGATCGGATGATCCAGAGCCGATCTCATCGCCGCAAAGTGAATCCGTAGGATTCGCCAGCCAGTAGGAGCCTGAAAGACTTCTACGCCGCCAAGCGAAGTCGAAGGCTTCCCCAGCCAGTCAGAGCCGAAGAGGCTCCGACGCCGCCAAGCGAATCCGTAGGATTCGCCAGCCAGTCAGAGCCGAAGAGGCTCTGCGCCGCAAAGGGAAGCCGAAGGCTTCCCCTGCTAGCCCAGGATCTCCCGGTTTGCGCGCTTCAAGAACAGCAGGCCGATCGCCGCGTTGAAGAAGATGAAGAAGTTGTGCTGGACGAGGCCGAACGCGGTCATCTCGGCTGGGTGGTCGGGAAACAGGGTCACCCAGAGCAAGATCGCGACCGCGCGCATGGGGCCCGGCGTGGCGGCACCGAAGAAGATCACCGGTAGATAACCGAGCATTTCCAGATAACCGACTTCGACTCCGAACAGCCCCAGTGCCGTCGTGTAGACGAAGACCGCGGTGATCAGGGCGGGGGAGCGCAGCAGCACGATGACGCCGTACTGCCAGAGCTTCGCGCTGCGGAAAGCGTGCAGGATCTGGCGATCGCGAAGCTTGCTGCGCGGTGCGATGACGCCCGCAAAGTAGAGCAGCCAGACCGCGAAGAAGCCAGCGGCCGCGAGCGCAATCCAGGGAATCCAGTGGAATATTTCCGGGAAGCGATCCCAGCCGATCGTGACGCCCACCAGTGCCCACGCGAGCAGATAGAAGAACTCGCAGAACATGATGAAGAGCATGCTCGATCCCACCTGCCAACCGGGGACGTGGTCTCGACGGTTGAGGTAGAGCGCCATCGCACCCTTGCCGATCTGTTCGTTGATGATCGAGAGGATGTAGGTGCTACCGCGGATCGGGAGGATGTCGACGTATCGAACCCGCGCGTTGAACCAATTGACGACGCGCCACACCACGAGTGAGTCGATCAGGAAGAAGAACGCCGAGTAGGGGATCATCAGCGCGAGCCAGCGCCCCCAGCTCACGTTGGCGAATACCGCCAGCAAGAATTCGACAGCGGTCTGTCCTTCGCGCGCGGCCTGTGCGTTGACCCGGCTGTAGAGGTAGGAGAAACACGCAACGGTGATCAGCCAGGGAAGAGTGCGTTGCCAGAGCGGAGCTTTCGGTCGATCGGCGCCTTGGGTCGCATTTTCGTCGCTCATGGTTTCGCTGTTTCTCCGTTTACTCGCGTTGGGGAGCCTGTGGCCCCACGCAGCGCCGCAGGATCTCGTCGAGTGAAGTCAGGTCGATGCCGAGTTTCTGTCTCGCGGGTTCGGGGTCGACGTCATCGTCTGCGAGGATGACTTCGAGTGCCGTTTTCGTGATCGCCGGATTGGTGAAAAAACGCTCCGCGAGGCCCGCGATGAACAGGATCAGGCCTGTTGGGATCGACACGATATGAGGTCGGCGACCGTATAGCCGTGCGGCGCGCTCGATGAATTCGCGCTGGGGCAGTGACTCCGGTCCCGCGAGGTCGAGAATCAGGTCGTCCAGATCGTCTCGCTCGAGGCCCGCGGCGATGGCTTCGATCAGGTCACCCGCGTAGATGGGCTGGGTTCGAGAGCGACCCCCCGACGCCAGTGGGAGCGCACGCGAGAGCGCTTCCCGGAGGACGATGTTCGCGGTGACATCGCCCGGGCCGATCACCATCGGAACGCGCAGGATCAGCGCGGGCGTTTTCGCGTCGAGCAGGATCTGTTCGGCGCGGCCCTTCGAGGCGAGGCACGCGTTGCTGGAATTCGGATTGCTGCCGAGAATGCTCAGGTAGACGATGCGCCGCAGACCCGCCATCGCCGCTGCGTCCGCGATCGCTCGGGTTGACGCTTCGTGCGCGTCCTCATAGCGGCTGGTCGCGGTTTCCTTGAGGATGCCCACGAGGTGCACCGCATAGCGGCATTCCCGAGCGGCTTCCGCGAGTTCTCCAGTGTTGCGATAGTCGACGACGCAGATCTCGGGGCGGATCTCCTCGGGCAAGGCCTCGAGTGTTTTTGCTGCTCGCACGGAACGAACGGCCGCGCGCACCGGCACTGGCGGATTCGAGCGCGCCAATCGCTCGATCAGGCGGCGCCCGATCTGACCGTTCGCGCCGGTTACGAGCACGCGCGCTGTATCATTTTGCGCGCCGGGTGGGTTCGATGGCTGAGTCATGTTGGGTTCCGATTCGTCCGGTGCCGGTTCACGTCTTGTAGGAAGGATCGAGCCGATCGAGTCGCCGTCGAATGGCCTTCCATTCGAGCTCTCCATCGAGACCTTCGGGTCCGCCAATAGCGGTTGTGCGATCGATTGCGTCGGATTCCGGAACGATCCATTCGCCGCCCGAAGACACGACGTCGGCCTGCACCTTGCACGCGATTTCGAGGTTGTAGAGCGCCGTGAACGCGGCCCCAATAGTGGTGCCGCAGCTGAGCAGCCCGTGGTTGTGCAAGATCATCGCGATGTTGTCCGCACCGAGATCGGCGGCCAGGCGTTCGCACGCACCTTCGGCCGTCTGCACGTCCCATTCGTGATAGCCGATGTGGTCGCGAAGGAACATCGCCTGCTGGGTCAGCGGAAGCAGTCCGCATTTCATACACGAAACGACCATGCCTGCGCGCGTGTGGCTGTGAAGCACCCAATTTACTTCGGGTCGAGCGAGCAGCACATTGCTGTGGATCGGATGGCCCGCCTCGTTGACCGGGTGATCGCCGTGTACCACTTCGCCGTCGTAATTGACGGTGATCAGATTGGAAGCGGTAATCTCATCGAACAGCAGCCCGTAGGGATTGATCAAATAGCAGTCGTCCCGGGTCGGGTGCCGCGCCGAGATGTGGGTGTAGATGAGGTCCGTCCAGCCAAACTGGACAAACGCGCGGTAGCAAGCCGCCAGATCACAGCGAACCTCCCACTCCGCTGCACTGAAGTCAGACGAGCTTCCCACGCTCAACCTCCCCGCTGGGTTTCCCGCCGCACGCCGCGGCGTATTCCTGTAAGGGTATCACGGACTTACTCGCCGCGGCTGCCCCTGAACGGCGTGTTTGTTGCACTCGCACGGACTGCTCGGCACTTGTGATTTTTCGAGCCGACCTGTCGTAGAATGGATGGGTCCAGATGGGTCGAGCCACCGGGGAACCGGTGTTGCTGCTGAAGGAGTTCTCAGATGCGGAGCGGATGGGTGCGGGATCGATTGTTGTTGGCGGCTTGCACGTTGGTTTTCGTCGCGGTCGGAATGCCGCGGTCCAGCGCGGGCGATGCGTCCATGGGTTGTGGGCTCGCGCCGCCGAGTACTCCGGGCCGATCCGCCGACCTCCCTCTCGCCTACGACGGGCTCGCTCGTGGCTACCGGCTTCACCTGCCCGATGGCTACGACGCCTCGGCGCCGACGCCGCTCGTCGTGAGCATCCACGGCTACTACAGCAACGGGCGTACCAACGAGAGCTTTACGGGTTTGAGCACGAGCGCAGACACGAACGGATTCATTGTCGTCTACCCGGAGTCCACCTCGTTCAGCGCACCTGGATGGGGAACCATCAATTCGTGGAACGACGAGGCCTGCAATGCCTCGCCGGGACCCGAGGGGCCGACCTGTTCGCCGACTGCCGACTCCTATCCGTGTCCGCCCGAGTGCGGGGTCTGCGGAGATTGCAACTGGTGCAGCTGCCACGACGATCTGGGTTTCGTAAACGCCGTGATCGATGATCTCGAGGCGACCCTTTGCATCGATCTCGATCGTGTCTACGGGGTGGGCTACAGCAACGGTGGCATGTTCGCCCATCGGATGGCGTGCGAACTCAACGAACGGCTCGCCGCCGTGATTCCCCAGCACGGTTTTCTCGCGAAAGGGTTCAGTTGTGGCCCACCGATCGAGCACCAATCGATTCTTCTGATCGGTGGAACCAACGATCGTACGGTTCCGATCAACGGTACGGTGTCGAGCGATGGCTACTTCTATACACCGATGGCCACGGTTGCGTCCGAGTTCGCGGCCGCACAGGGTTGCAGCGCCACGACGAGCGCGTACCCGACACCCGCAGATGGCTTCGATAATCTGACCTGTGTGCAACATGCAAATTGCACGACTGGCGCTGAAGTGGTGCGTTGCCAATGGAACGGCAGACACGACTATCCGAGTTGGGGCAACGAAGACGTCTTCTGGCCGTTCATGCAGAACAATCCCACGCCGGTTCCCGAGCCCGGAGCCACGCTCGTGTTGGTGGCGGGTTCCGCGGTGCTGGCGTTGTTGCGAAGGCGGCGGTAAGCGCCCGAGCTTCCCAGATCTCACAGGTGCGTGGGAGCAATCGAGATGCGATCATTCCGCTCGAGCATCACCCATCCCTCAATTGGCGAGTGAAGCGTGCCTGAACGATCGGATGTGACCTCCGAAAACTGGATCGACGCACCCTACAATCGGCTGGGATTCATCCGGGTACCAGAACTGACTCGCACAGAGCGGATCTCGCGCGGCGACGGCCCGATTCTCGAGCTGCCCCGAGCTGAACGCAATCTGGATTCGTTCAGCTTCGAGTTCGAGGCAGAAAAGTTCACGTTCCCGCAGATGCTCGAATCCACCTACACGGATGGCCTGCTCGTCCTTCACAACGGCGTCGTGCTGTACGAATACTACGCAGATGCGATGAAGCCATCGGACACCCACCTGCTGATGTCCGTCTCGAAGTCGCTGAACTCGACTCTCTGTGGCGTGTTCGTCGAACGCGGCCTCGTGAAGCCAGAAGGGGCTGTCGTCGATTACATCGAAGAACTGCGCGGTACCTCCTGGGAGGGCTGCACGGTCCAACATCTGCTCGACATGCGCGCGGGCACGTGTTGGGACTACGAAGACGATGAAATGAAGATTTGCGACGTCTCTGGTTACCGCACCCATTCACGCCGCGATATCCCGACCGACACCGTTTCGTGGATCAACACGATCGACAACTCTCACGAGCACGGCGGGCCATTCCGCTACGTATCCCTCGAAAGCGACGTGCTCGGATGGGTGTTGGAGCGCGCGGGTGGCGGGAGCTTTGCAGATCTGTTCTCGCGCGAAATCTGGTCCGCGATCGGCGCTGAGTTCGATGCGCAGATCATCCTCGATACTGCCTGTTTTTCCGTCGTCGAAGGCGGTGTTTGCGCGACGCTGCGAGACCTCGGGAGATTCGGGCAGGTGTGCCTGTCTGGCGGCAAACTCTCGGGCCGTCAACTGCTGCCCGCCAAATGGCTCGAGCGACTGCGGGTTCGCGATCAAGAACTCATCGATGCCTACGCGGATGCGCCGGAATACGACGCCGCCAAGCCGGACGCGTTTTACCACGACAACTGGTGGATCTTCGATGCGGTGCGCGGCATCTACGCGGGCATCGGGATAAACGGGCAGGTACTTCTCATCCACCACCCGTCACAGACGGTCGTGGTCAAGTTCTCCTCGCATCCCGAATTCGAAGACCCCCGCCTCTTCGCCCTGCAAGACGCCGGTATGCTCGCACTCTGCGAGTCGCTCGGGACCGCGAATCGCCAAGCCGGCAGTCGATAGGGAATAGGACTGCGTTGTTGGAATTAGAAAGACATCTCCAGGCGGATCCCAACTTGCAAAGCGTTATCGAGTTCCGGATCCATGCTGGGATTGATGATGTACTGCACATCTGGCTGTAGAATCAATCCGGGTAAGATCTCGGCCCGATAGGTCGCCTCGATCACGGTCTCCGTGCGCTCGACGGGAGTCGACGCCACGTCCCTTGAGAACTTTACGAATTCGCCTCCATTCCACGCGCTTGCCACGGCCACACCGGCCTCGTCGCGATCGCGCCCCGGGATCAGTCCGACGTAACGGAGGCCGGCGCCCCAGTAGTAGGCGAGTCGATTCCGGTTCTCGTCAGCGTAGCCAAACTGCACGAACGCCCCGAGACCCTGAGCGCCATCGGCTTCGGTAAACAGTGTCTTCTCGCCGATCAGATAAACGCCGAAGTTTCTGTTGTGAAACTCCCCATCAAAGTTCTCTACCTGAGCGGTTTGCAGCCAGGCCCCTACACCTAACTTGTAGTAATCACTACGCCCCGCTTCGCCGTGCGCCAACCCGGTCTCGAGCGCGGCAAAAATGCCATCGTCCTTCGTGAGCTTGATGGTCGTACGCCTCGAGTCGTACGGGTCGCCCGGTTTGCCGTCATAGACACCCGCCATGAGGTAACTGTCTTCGGTGGGCTGAGCTCGCACGCGCAGCGCGAGCGCGGTCGAGGGGAAGATGGAGGGCACCGTTTGTGCAATGTCGGCCGAGATGCCGAACGAGCTGTTGATGAACATCGAGCCATACTCGATAGCATCGAACTCACTGTTGAAGTCGTGCAGTCCGACTAGCAGGGATAGGCGGTCGGCGGCGAAGCGATGTTCATACCAGGCTTCGTAGAGCCGGACGGCGTCGGACGCCTGAATATTGCTCGTGACCTGGAGGTCGCCGACGATATCGCTGATGAATCCCCCAGAATTCCAGTTGCCGAGTGCATACAGAAAAAAAGTGCCATTTCTCCAGCCGCCGGCTTTTTCCGTAGCCAGCTCAAAAGTCAGGTCGAAGTTTCCGAGGATGGCGCCGTCTCGCTGAAGCCCGCCGCGGGCGTTGTAGAGGAAGTCGGAGGTCAGCACTGCCTCGATCGCGATTCCTCTGTCGTTGAGGACGGAGTCCAGCCCGATCATGGCACTGAGAGATTCTCCATATTCCGCTGCAGCGACCTGTGGCGAAAAGGCCACAAGGAGCAACCCAGCTACCCATGAGTGCCTCAGCATCTGCCCCAGCTCCTATTCTTTCTGAATCGGCTGAGTGATAATATCGAAAATGAAATTCAATTTCAATAAAACACAAGAGATGTTTGACCTCCAGGTGGCGGGTTAAAAGCAGATTCGCCTCTTCCGGCTATGACGATGGGGCGACTTCTTCGAGAAATTGGCGGATGCGATCGAAGTAGCGGCGCCCACCGACCTGGGTGAGATCGTTGTGCCCCGCGCCGCGGATGGTTTCGAAGGTCTTTGGTTCTGGGGCGGTGTCGAACAACCGCTTCCCGAGTTCGTAACCGATGACTTCGTCGCGATCGCCGTGGAAGAAGAGCAGCGGCGCTTTGATCTGCCCGATCTTCGACGCCGATTCGAATCGCCGGCCGGCAAGCGCGCGGAACAATCTGCCAGCGGGTCCGCTCGCGACGACTTCAGCGATCGACGGGAAGGTGCTTTCGAGAATCAGACCGGCAAGCTTTCGCCCCTGAGCGAGGTCGACTGCGACAGCACCCCCCAACGATCGCCCGAAGACGACGATGCGGTTTTCCGAATAGCCGCGCTGTTCGATCAGGTGGCCGAGTGCCGCGCGCGCATCCGCGTATACGCCAGCCTCGGTCGCTCGCCCCTCGCTCAATCCGTAACCGCGATAGTCGATCACGAGGACGCTGCATGCGAGCCGCACGAGTTCGGAGGCGTTGGGCAGGCGGTGCGAGGCGTTTCCCGCGTTGCCGTGAAGAAATAGCAGCGCGCGGCGCGCGCCTGGCGCCGGAAGGTAGAAGGCGTGGATCCGAACTCCTTCTTCGGTTGTAAAGTAGACCTCTTCCCCCTCGATTCCGAGTTGCTCGGGGGTCACCGCGACACCCCGGACTGGATAGAAGATCATCGATTCGACGAGGCGGTCCCACATCACATATCCCACCAGTAAAACGACGAGGAGCACGGCGCCACGTATCCGCACTCGCCTAGCTTACGCGATCGGCCAGCACACGCGCTCGGCCGCGGCGAATCACCACGCCGCCCAGCGCGATGACGACCGCCCAGCCCGCCAGCCATTTCATTGCAGCCACGATTCCCGCCTGATCTCCGAGCGCGCCCGTGAGCCATGGAACGGCGAAACAACCGATGGATCCCACCCCTACGGCGAGGCCGACCACGGAACCGAGAGAGCCTGGAAAACGCTGGCCCGCGAGCGCGATGGTCACGGGAAAGACCGGGCCCAGCGAAAATCCGACACAGAAGTAGAGAAGTTCGATCTGGCGCATGCCGGTCGCCGCACCGATTGAGATCGCCGTGCAACACAGGATTCCAGCCCCGATCAATACGCGACCGTCGAGGTTTCCCCGCAACACGAGCGCGCCGAGTCGCCCCGCGAGTAACCCGAACCACATGCTGCTGATCGCGGTCTGTCCGCGGATCACCTCGAGCCCGAGACCATCGCTCGCGAACGGGATCGCGAACACACTCATCGCCGTCTCCACACCGAGATATGCAAAGGTCACGATGACGAATGGGATGATCGCCAGCGACAGGGCGGTGTATCGATCGGTTTTCGCAGGATGCGCTTTGCGTTTGGGTGCGGGAAATCGAAGTCGCATTGCGGCCGCTGCGAGTGAGATGTGGGCGATGCCGATCAATTGGAAGGAAAGCGTCCAATGCCATCGGGTAGCGATTGCGGCAACGAGCAGCGGGCCGATGATCGCGCCCGTTGCGGTTCCTGTATGCAGCAGCGACATCGGCTTTGCAGACCGTGCGCCGAATCGCTCGGCGATCGCTGCGATGAATAGGGTGTCGTAGGCGCCCGCTCCGAGGCCGATCCACGCAAAGCGGAAGAGGGCTTCTCTAAAGCCGAGGTCGGATCCGAAGCCGAAGAGCGCGGTCGCCGGCAGCAGGATGGCTGCAACGAAAAGGGGCTTCCTCGGTAGTCGGTCGTAGAGAGGGCCGGCTCCGACCGTTCCGACGAGCAAGCCCAGCGCGAGCGCCGATGCGAGCATTCCGGTGCGCGCGAGATCGAGTTCGAGATCTGCCGCGAGGTAGTCCTGGTTCGCGCCGAGCAGGGTCAGGACGAGGCCGAGGCACAAGAATCCGCAGTAGCTGAGCGGGATCATGAGTTTTCGGACCGTAGGCGGTCTGGTTCGGGACGGCTAGCTGGTGAATCCTTCGGATTCACATTGCGGCGCCAAGACCGGTCGGTCCCAGCTAGCTGGTGAATCCTTTGGATTCACTTGCAGCGTCGCATCCAGCCCTGGGGTTGATCCGACTAGCTGGCGAAGCCGTCGGCTTCGCTTGCGTCGTCGCACGGCCCCATGCGGGGGCCGCGCTCCTATCTGGTGAATCCTTCGGATTCACTTTGCGTCGTCGCACGCCCCTACCGGGTCGTGCTCCTAGGCCATTCCGAGGTCGAGCTTGGCGGCATCCGACATCATGTCGACCGACCAGGGCGGATCCCAGACCAGGTCGAGTTGCACGGAAGTCACGCCCGGAACGCCGCGGGCCTTGGTTTCGACCTCGGGGGGGAGTTCTTCGGCGGCCGGGCACATGGGTGTCGTGAGTGTCATCGTGACCTGCGTGGCGCCATCGGCCGCGACAGTGACCTGGTAGATCAATCCGAGTTCGTAGATGTTGACCGGGATCTCGGGGTCGAAGACGGTCTTCAACTGTTCGATCACCTGCTCGCGGATCGCGTCGGGATTTCCTGAAGTCACAGGAGTCGCTTCACCCGAATCGGGTTTCGCCGTATCGGCTGCCATTTCTTCGCTTTCGGGGGCCATCGTTCCGCCGCCTCCCCATTTCGTGATTCCTGTTTTCGACTTCCTATTCGGTTGTCGCCGTCT
>JAFDAW010000085.1 GCA_019313605.1 Deltaproteobacteria bacterium | reverse complement strand
CTGTGATAGAGATCGGTCGAACCCGTGGAGAATCGCAGCGGCGCGTCGTTGGATCCGCAGGTCGAGTTCTCGTAGTTCCAGTAGTAGGCCATCGTCGGCGGATCGATCCACCACTCGCAGTGCTCGGCCGTGATGTAGAGATAGCGGTTGTCCTGTCGGCTGTTGTTGATCAACTGGCCGCTGCAGATGTACTGGCCATCGTAGCCCTCGGCAGCGGCGCGCTTGACGTCCTGATAGGGGGCGCCTTCCTCGCAGCCGATGTCCCGCTGGCAGCTGAACGGACCGGCAGCCAATGCAGATGTGTGCGCAGCGAGGGATTCGCTCGCGGCTGCTGGTGGGCCACCGCGAGGCGCAATAGCCCCCATTCCCATGACGTTTCGGAATCCGTGCGAAACGGATTCGAGTTCGAGGCTCGCGGGTTCCGAGCCCTCGGGAAGGAACAGCTCGATGACCGCTGAATCACCCGGAACCATCGGAGAGCCAAAGCGCCTGGGCGGGCGGTTGTGCCTCTCTGTGTAGGCGCCGTCGTGGTAGTCGCGGCCAACGGAAACGAAGTGGAGTTCCGCACCTTCCGGGAGCTCGAAGTCGGCGAACTTGAAGCTCATGAAGATGGCCCCGGGCGAGTCGACCCGAAGTCTCCAGACGCTTCCTACACCCGGAATCTCCTCCCAGGTCCCCGCGTCTTGCGGGCTCGCGCGCAGCGGGATCGCGTACGCGACCCGGAACGGAGCGGGCTCGTCTCGGAGCCTCTCATCCTGCGCGCGGCGGGCGGCCAGATCGATCGGCGGCAGCGAGCGGCTTTCGATTTCTGCTGTGGGGCGCAAATGGTGAACGAAGCTCTTGGGCGGCGTGGGCCGCTTCGAAGATGCCGCTCCGCTGACGAAAAGCAGTGCAATCAGGACGGGTAGGGCGATCAATCTGCGCGTCATGTGTCAGGTGCCTCTCCGTCGCATCGGGCATCAAGCGCCAGTTGTCCGGCGTCGGGCGGCTTGCGTGGATCTTGCGGCTTCTGAGAGCCTTCTACCATTTGAGGTCGCGTCCAGTCAATTGATCTCTTCAGCTGCGATCGCGCGATCCCTTTGCGTGCGATTCCAGCGCGTTCTTCTTGCAGCGCTTCGATCGTGCTATTGAATCGCAGGTTTCGCGCGGGAGGGGTGTCGGTGAATATCGAGTGGCTGCGGGGTCGCGCGAAGGAGCGCCTGCCCGGATGGGCGCAGGATCTCGCTCGGTGCGCAATCGCCGCCAAGCGAAGATGGCTGCCACTCGCCCGGTTCTCCTTTTCAACGGCCCGCAAAGCCTCCGATGCGAGCCCCTACGGATTTCCGATATCAAAGGATAATCCGCTCGAAGAATTGGGCGCCAAGTACCTGCCTACAAAGCGAATTCACAATTACCTTCCATACTACTGGATGCATTTTCGCGACATCCGCTTCGAGGTCCGGCACGTCCTCGAAATCGGGGTCCAGACGGACCGGTCGATCCGGATGTGGGAGGAATTCTTCCCCAACGCGACGATCTACGGCCTGGACATCGACCCCGAGTGCGAGCGGCTCGCGGGCGGTCGCTGCAAGATCTTCATCGGAGATCAGAGCGATCGCACTTTCTTGAATCAGGTGGTCGAAAGCGCGGGCGGCCATTTCGACATCATCATCGACGACGGCAGTCATCGGGTAGAGCACCAACTCACGACCTTCGATTTCCTCTTTCCCGCACTCTCCGAGCACGGAATTTATGTCGTCGAAGACACCGGCGGTTGTGTGGGCGACCCGGGATTGGCCACCGTGAATGCGCTGAAGGGGATCGTCGATCACGTCATGTACTGGCCCAAGGGCTTTCGGCCCGAGGACTGGCCCCGCCTGGACCATTTTCCGCGCGGTGCGTCGTGGGCTGACGAGAACGCGATCGGTGTCGCGTTCTACCGCTGGATCGTCTTTGTCATGCGCGGAAACAATCCGGGTGACAACCCGCATCTGAAGCCATTGCCGGACGCGCGACCCGACGCCCAGGCCGCGCGGATGGATCCAGGTCAGCGGTAGGCGGCGAGAGGGTCGGCGATCAGCCGCTCGCCCATCGCTCGAAGCCCGTTTCGCAGTTCGTCGCGTTCGATCGAAGACGCCTTCTTCTCCACCACGGCCCGCACTTCGCTGAAGTGGCGCTCTGCGAGTTCGCTGTCGCCCTGACGGCGCGCCACCTCCCCGATCAGCGAGAGTGCTCGCCAGGCGACCGGCGGATGCTCGATCTGCGTTGCAATCGCGAGTGCTTCCCGGAGCGAGCGCTCGGCTTCTTCGCGGCGGTCCATGAAGACGAGGATCCGGCCGCGCAACTCCAGTGCGCGGGCCTCGATTTTTCGCGCGGTCCGCTTGCGCGCGCCCGCGATCTCGGCGTCTGCGCGATCGAGCGCGCGCTCCGCATCGCCGCGCGCGAGATCGACGCGCGCCAAGCCGTCATGGAGGTGCAGCGACCAACGCCAGCGCATCCAGGGATCGTCGTCCGTGTCGTGCTGCTCCTGGATCGCAGCCAGCTGTTCCGCTGCTGCGTTGATCTCTCCGAGCGCTGTGAGATTGCCGGCCAGGTTGATGGCCGCGTTTGCGTAGAGCTCCGGCGCACCCGCGACGAGGCCGAGCTTGACCATCTCCTGGGCGATCTCGGTGCCCATGCGGTTGTGCTCGATGGCCTGGGCGTGACATCCCAATTCGGCGTAACTCCAGCCGACCGTATTGAGCAAGCGGGCCTTTACCGCGCGGTCACCAATCCGGTCCGATAGTTCGAGTGCGGTGCCGAGAAGCTCGAACCCTCGGTTGTACTCGCCGATCGCAACGCTCGCGATTGACAGAAACCACTGGCCAAAAAGGGATTCTCCGGGCATCCGATGATCGGCGGCGATCTTGACCGCTTTTTGGGTGTACTCGATCGCGCGGCGAAACTCCCCGCGCCATTCAGCGCGCTGACCGATGTGTTGGAGTAGATGCGTGTAGACCGCCATGTCGCCCGATCGCTCGGCCAGTGCGGCGGAAGACTCGGCCGACGCATCGTCGTCGAGCCCGCGCCCGTGCACCAGTTCGCGTTCATCGCTGACCATCTGCGAGAACGCGATCGCAGCCTCCGCTCCGTTGGCGGTTGCGAGTTCATCGGCCTGGCTCTCGAGCTCGCGCGATTTTTCGTAGTCGTGATTCCATTGGTAGCTGAACGCGGCGCGCGCGAGCATCAGTGCGCGAGCCGCCGGTTCATCGGTGCACGCCGCGGCCTGTCGAAATGCTTCCGCAGAGGCTCTGAACTCACTCAAGTGCCAACAGCTCACCGCAAGCCGCTGTACGAGCGCGTGCCGCCGCTGCTGGGTTACGCCAGCTCCGATCCGATCCGCGATCGCGATCGCCGACCTGCAGTGATCGCTCGCCGCGCGATTGGCGTAAGTGGCCTGCGATTTCTCGGACGCGAGTTCGTGATAGCGAAGCGCCCGTTCCCAGTCTTCCGCTTGGCTGAAATGGTGGGCGAGTGCTTCGTAGTGTTCCTGGATCCGGTCCGGGTACAACTCCTCGATCGCAATTCCGACGATCTGGTGCAGCGTCTTTCGGCGCTGGACGAGCACGCTCTCGTACGCCACGTCGTGCGTGAGCGCGTGCTTGAACATATAGGCGAGTTCGGGGTGAGAGGCCTTCTCGTAGATCAGTTCGAGTGCGCGGAGTTCACCCACGATCTCGCTGAGTTGATCACCCGCCTCGGTGATGCGTTCCAACAGGCGAAGCGCGAATTCGCGGCCGATCACCGAAGCAATCTGGATGGCGTGTTTGGGTCCCTCCGGAAGGCGATCGAGGCGTGCCATCAGAACGTCTTGAATGCGATCCGGGACGTTGATCCCGCCGAGAGCACGCGCGAGGTGGGGCACGCCCGCTTCGACGCTGACGATCTCCTCTTCGAGCAGGGACCGAACCACTTCTTCGATGAAAAGCGGATTGCCTTCCGCCTTGCCGGCGATCAACTGCTGCAGCCCCGTCGGCAGCTCGTCGGATTCGAGCACCGACTGCACCATTTGGCGCATGGCCTGCTCGGAGAGCGCCTGGAGTGGGATGCGAACGTGGAAACTGCGGTCGCCGAATGGGTGTTCGTAGCCAGGCCGATGGGTGAAGACGAGAAGTATCGGAGCAGCCGGGATGGAGTCAGCGAGAAAGCCGAGAAACTCCTCCGACGCGGCGTCGATCCAGTGGAAGTCCTCGATCACGAGCACCAGCGGCTGCTGCTTCGCCTCGCGGAGAAATCGCGCCTGAAGCGCGCGGCTGCATTCGCTGCGGCGGGTCATCGCATCGAGGGCGTCGACCTCGACATCCCCGCTGGGCAGCGAAAGCAGGTGGCGCATGAACGGGAGCGTCCATTCCAGTCCGCCCCCGGCATCGAGTTCCTGGCTCTCCAGCTTCTCGGCAATTGCCTTGTCGTCGTCTTGATCGTCGATCCCCGCACGGCGGCGGATCCCGTCGATGATCGCGTAAAATGGCGTGGTCTGGGCGAATGACGCGCACCTTCCTTCGAACCAGCTGTGCGGCACGTCGGCCAATTTCCGACGGAATTCGTAGAGGAGGCGCGATTTTCCGAGTCCCGCTTCACCGACCAGGAACGCGAGCTTCCCGCGTCCTGCGCGCGCAGACTCGAATGCCGCGAGCAGCGCGTCGCTCTCGGCGTCGCGGCCCACGAAGGGTGTGAATCCGGACTCTGTGAGAACATCGATCCGCCCGCTGGCTGTCCTCTTGGCCAGCACTTCGAAGGCCTGGATCGCAGCCCCTTTGCCTTTGACAGATGTCGGTTCGAGTGCGCGAAAATCGAAATAGCCCTCGCTCAGGCGCCGGGTCGATTCGGATACCACCACACCGCCTGGTGCCGAGATCTGTTCGAGGCGCGCCGCGAGATTTGTCGTATCGCCGACCGCCGTGTAGTCCATGCGGAGGTCGTCTCCGATCTTGCCCACAACGACGGGACCCGTGTTGATTCCGATGCGCATTTCGAAGCTGCGTCCGTGTGCGCTGCGGATCTCGGCGTCGATGGCTTCGAGTTCGTGGTGAATCGCGAGCGCCGCGATCACTGCCTTGCGGGGCGCGTCTTCGAGAGCGAGAGGCGCCCCGAACAGGGCCATCACGCCATCGCCCGTGAATTGATTCACCGTTCCCTCGTAGCGGTGCACCTGGGTGAGGATGCACTTGAACGCGCGATCCATCAGGGCGTGCATGCCCTCGGGGCCGAGCTGCTCGGCCAACTCCGTCGAATCGGCGAGGTCTGCAAACAGTACGGTGA
Organism: Deltaproteobacteria bacterium; assembly: GCA_019313605.1. Taxonomy (GTDB): domain Bacteria; phylum Myxococcota_A; class UBA9160; order UBA9160; family SMWR01; genus JACZVU01. The sequence continues at coordinate 14,586 of JAFDAW010000085.1, read as the reverse complement.
CGTGTTTGCGCTCACCCTCGAGCGCCGCCTTTTGGCGCAGGATTCTTTCGGCCAGGTGCTTCGGCGTGTAGTCGCGAGGTGCGGGCGCGTCCTCTGCAGTCGGTTCTGTGAGTTGGGTGCCGCAGTGATTACAGAATCGAGAATCGGGGGGATTGGGTTGCGAGCAACTGCTGCAGCTGATTTCGAGCGCAGTTCCGCAGCGGTTGCAGAACCGGGCGGCATCGGGGTTCAGGTGGTCGCAAGACGTGCAGTTCATCAAGGGTTCTGAGAGACTACCGTGACACCGCGGAAATCGCAGGTCGGGCCATATCCGCCCTCGGGAGCCGCTGGTCCGCTTGTTTCAGCTCGATCGCGGCCGAAATGCTCGCGTGGAAGCCCTTGACGTGATGCCTCGGTCCGGATGACGATACCGTCGCTTATCGGAGGATGCCTTGACGGAATTTCGCCTCGCATGGGTGTGCCTTGCCATAGCGATGACGCTGAGTCCGGCTGCGAATGCGGCTGACACAGAGAAGACTGAAGGTCGGAAGCGGATCCGCGATCTAGGGATCTCGATCGGCACCCTCACTCCCGGGTCGCTCAACGCGATTACGGACGTGGATGGCGTCCGCGTCGGCCACGTCACCCTGAACCGCGGCGAGGGAAAGCTCGAGCCCGGGAAGGGGCCGGTGCGAACCGGTGTGACGGCGATCCTCCCGCACGGCGGCGATCTCTGGAACGAGAAGGTTCCCGCCGCGACCTATGTGCTCAACGGTACGGGAGAGATGACCGGGAGCATCTGGATCGAGACCCAGGGCGCGCTCGAGGTGCCGATTCTGCTGACGAACACGATGAACGTCGGCCGCGTGATGGACGGCGTCGTGGCGTACATGATGAAGCGTTATCCAGACATTGGCATTGGGGACGACGTGGTCGCGCCGACCGTCGCCGAGTGCGACGACTCGACGCTGAACGATGCGCGCGGCATTCACGTTTCGATCGAGGACACCATTCGCGCAATCGAAAATGCGAAGGGTGGCGCTGTGGCAGAGGGTGCGGTGGGTGCTGGCACGGGCATGATGGCTTTTGGCTTCAAGGGTGGGATCGGAACTTCATCCCGCGTTCTCTCGGAGGCAGACGGCGGATACACGGTGGGGGTGCTCGTCAACTCCAATATGGATACCCGGAAGAATCTTCGAGTCGACGGGGTTCCAGTGGGGCGAGAGATCGGCGATGGTCAACCGACCCGAAGCCAGGACGGTTCGATCGTGATTGTGATCGCGACGGACGCGCCGCTCGATCACCTCAAGCTCAAGCGCCTCGCCTCCAAGGCGTCACTCGGTCTCGCGCGCACCGGAGCAATATCCCGCCATGGCAGCGGAGACCTCTTTATCGCGTTTTCGACCGCGAATCGCGTACCCCATTACCCGAAGGAGCGCACCTACACGATGCGTGTCGTCGCTGACGCCCACCTCGACCCGATTTTCGAAGCCACCCAGGATGCAACCGAAGAGGCGATTCTCAACGCCCTGACGATGGCGACGACCACCGTGGGGCGCGATGGCAACACCGCCCACGCCATACCACTCGATCAGCTGGCGATCATGAAGAAATACGGCCGATTGGAATGAGCGAGAAGGCTTGTGTAGGCCCGGACGCCGATCGCCGAGCGAATGTTCGAGTGGAGCTCCCATCGTGGAATTTGTGCCGTGCGCCCTCGCTGCGGGCCGCAGAAATCTATTGAGTTGCACGCGGAGCCTGCGGGGGCAGCCTTCTTCGCCGCGCATTTGAGCCGGGGCCGGATTCCTACTTTCTTCTGCTACTCAAATTCGTTACATACACCGTCCACTTGAACCCGAGCGAGGACTCGAATTCTTGATCGAAGTCACCCGTCACGACATTGTGATCGTCGGAGGAGGCGCCGCGGGCTTGCGCGCTGCAATTGCCGCGTGTGAGGTCGATCCCGCCGCTTCCATCGCTCTCGTCTCGAAGGTCTATCCGATGCGCAGCCACACCGTTTCGGCGGAGGGCGGTGCCGCGGCGGTTGCGCGCGACGACGACAACTTCGAGATGCACGGTTACGACACCGTCAAGGGCTCCGACTTTCTCGGCGACCAGGACGTCATCAAGTACTTCGTCGAGCAGGCGCCGCGGGAGCTGACGCTGCTCGAACACTGGGGCTGCCCGTGGAGCCGCAACGAAGATGGGACCGTTGCGACGCGCGCGTTCGGCGGCATGTCGACCAAGCGGACCTGGTACGCGACCGACAAGGTCGGTTTTCACATGCTCCACGCGCTGTTTCAGCACTCGCTGCGCTTCGACAACATCGTGCGTTACGACGAGCATTTCGCGACGAAGCTTCTCGTAGACGGAGGAGTGGTGCGCGGCGTCGCGGCGCTCGACGTTCGCACCGGAGTCGTTCGGGTGGTACTCGGCCGAGCGGTGATCATGGCGACGGGTGGCGCTGGCAAGATCTTTCCCTTCACCACCAATGGCAACATCAAGACCGGCGACGGTATGGCGTTGGCCTATCGGGCCGGGGTTGCGCTGAAGGACATGGAGTTCGTTCAGTACCACCCGACGGGTTTGCCCGGAACGGGCATCCTGATCACCGAGGCAACCCGTGGCGAGGGTGGTTATGTGATCAACTCCGAGGGTGAGCGCTTTCTAGCCACCCGCGATTACGGGGTGGGGACCAAAGCCGAACTCGGGCCGCGCGACATGATTTCGCGCGCGATCATTCAAGAGATCGAGGCGGGCCGCGGATTCTCGGGTCCCTACGGCGAATACGTCCACCTCGACCTCCGCCATCTCGGAGAAGAGAAGATCGTCGCGCGCTTGCCGATGGTGCGGGAGATTTCGAAGATCTACATCGGCGTCGATCCCGTGCACGAGCCGATTCCGATTCGCCCGGTGGTTCACTATATGATGGGCGGCATCGATACCGACATCACCACAGCCACCTCGCTTCCGGGCCTCTACGCCGCGGGCGAGGTCGCGTCGGCTTCGCTCAACGGTTCGAATCGGCTGGGTTCGAATTCGCTCACCGAATGTCTCGTTTTCGGCGCTTCGGCGGGGCGCAACGCGATGGCCTTTGCAAAGGGATCGAGCGAGGGATCCGAGGACGCGTTGCGACGTGAGGGTGAGGAAGAGGCCGCGCGGATCGTCGCGCTACGCGGCAAGCAGAAGGGTGGTGAGAAGCTCTCACGCATTCGTTCAGACCTGCACCAGACGATGGAATCGGGCTGCGGCGTCTACCGCATGCAGGAGACGATGGACGAAACGGCCCGCACCGTCGCGCAACTCAGGGGTCGCTATGCGGACATCGCGCTCGAGGACTCGAGCACCGTGTTCAACACCGAACTCATCGCGGCGCTTGAGATGGGCAACATGCTCGACGTCGCCGAGGCCGTCGCCAATTCGGCCGCTTCGCGGAACGAATCTCGCGGCGCCCACACCCGCCGCGATGCGCCGAACCGCGACGACCAGAATTTCCTCTACCACACCCTTTGCCATTTCGATCCGGCGGGACCCCGACTCGGCAAGAAGGATGTGACATTGGGCCATTGGGAACCCGAGGAGCGCAAGTACTAGATGAGCGACGGTCACCAGAAAAAGACTTTCGTGATCACCCGCTTCGACCCCGATCAGGACGAAGCTCCGCGCAAGCAGTCCTACGAGATTCCCGTCCATCCGGATTGGAAGGTTCTCGACGCGCTCAACTTCATCAAGGACGAGATCGATGCGACGCTTTCGCATCGCTGGTCGTGCCGGATGGCGGTGTGCGGTAGCTGCGGGATGATGGTCGACGGGGAACCGCGTCTGACCTGCAAAGAGGCGCTCAGCCAGTACGGCGATACGGTCGACGTGGCGCCACTCGCGAACTTCCCGGTGGTGCGCGATCTCGTGATCGAAGCCGATGGTTTCATGGAGAAGCTGACCCACGTCAAGCCGTGGATCATTCGCGCGAAGGAACTCGCGGTCGAAGAGGGCCCGATGCGTCAATCGCCGGGCGAACTCGAAGAGTTCAAGCAGTTCAGCATGTGCATTAACTGCATGCTGTGTTACTCGGCGTGCCCGGTCGTCGCCAACGAGCCGGAGTTTATCGGGCCGGCGGCGATCGCGTTGGGGCATCGCTACAGCCTCGACTCGCGGGACGAGGGTGCCGCCGAGCGAAACAAGGTGTTTCGCGGCGAGGGAAGCGTTTTTTCCTGCTCGTTCGCGAACGAGTGCAGCGAGGTGTGTCCCAAACACGTCGACCCGGCTGCAGCCGTCAACCAGGCGAAGCTCAACGCCGTAATCGACTGGGCGACGGATCTCGTCTTGCCGAGGGGAGGCGAGCCGCCCCAGCTTCCGGATCATTTCCCCTTCAGCGGCCGCTACCTCGCCTACACACTCTTCGATCTGACGGGCATCCTCTACCTGCTGCTCGGTTTCCTCGTGCTTTGCGCGGTTTGGTCACTCGGTTCCGGTGAAGCCGTCTGGAACGACATGCTCGAGCGCCATCGCAACATCTTCTACCTCGGCTTTCACGCGATTGCGTTGGTCGGATTGATCTTCGTCGGCATTCGGTTCTTCGGTTTCTTTCCGAAGGCGCAGCCGCCCCGCGTCGGCCCCGTGAAGCCGCCGCCGAAGGGTGTGATTCTCGTAGGGCTCTACGCGCTGTGGATTGGAGTGACGGTCTGCCTGTCCATCGTGCTCGCGGGCGGAGTCTTCTGATGAAGCATCCCCTCCTGAAACTCGAACCGCTGATCTGGTTGCTCTTCGGTCAGGGCATCCTGCTTGGAACCGTACTGCTGACGCCCTGGGTACTCGTTGTGGGCCTCGCGATTCCGCTCGGCATCGTTCCCGAGGACGCGCTGTCCTACGAGCGCGCGACCATGCTGGCCTCGCACATCTTCGGGCGGTTGATCCTGTTCGGCCTGATCGTCTTGCCGCTCTGGAAGGGCGTACACCACATGCGCCACACCTTCATCGACTTCGGCGGCGCCGAGCGAGATGCGTGGGTGGCGCCGCTGCTCTATCTGCTCGCAACGATCGGCAGTGTGCTCGCCGTGGTGGCGGTCGTTCGAATCTGATCACTCCGATTCGGCGCGGTTCCGATATCGGCGCGCCTACAAGACGCTCCCGAGTGCGACCCGGATGGCCTCGCCGCTGACGCCGCTCGACTCCTCCGACGCGAAGAATGCGATCATCTCGGCCACCTCCTGCGGCGTGGCGACCCGGCCTGGCGCATACAGCGCTGCCCGATCGTCCCACACCCGCTCGGGGGTGATGCCCATCTCTTCTGCTTCGGCGCGCGCCGAGCGCTCGGCCATCTCGGTTCGCACCCAGCCGGGTAGTACGGCGTTCGAGGTAATGCCGTACTTGCCCGCGTCCTGTGCGACCGATCGCATCAATCCGATCAAGCCGTGTTTGGCGGCCGTGTAGGCGCTTCCCGCGTATTCGGCGACCAGGCCGGCGGTCGAACTCGTGTAGACGAGTCGCCCGTATTGGCGTTCGATCATCCCGCGCACCACCAACCGCGAGAGGTGGAAGGGACCGTCGAGATTGATCCGCATCGTCTCGCTCCAGACCTTTGGGTCCTGCTTCCATATCACCTGTTCGTGGGCCGATCCGATCCCGTGATTGCAGACGAGAATGTCGATTGGCCCCAGACGGCGCTCGGCTTCCGCGACCGCAAGCGAGCAGCCCTCGGGCGTGCCGAGATCTGCGACCGCATATTCGAGGCCGAGTGCGGCCAACTCCTGCTCGCTGCGTGAGATGCCCATGACCTTGGCGCCGCGCGCTGCCAGCAGCTCCGCGGTCGCCCTCCCAATGCCACGGCCTGCGCCCGTGACGAGCGCGACCCGATCCTCGACTCCTGCCATGGTCCGAACCTCCTTTGTGTCTGTCGCGTTTACCCAGCTCGCGCCCGCGCGCACTCCGTCAGGCGGACTGCTCTGATCTCAACGGTCCGCCCCGCCGAATCCGAAGAACCGTTCGATTTCTCCTGGTGCCCGATTCAACCCGACGACACGCAGTAACTGTTTCGTACTCGGCCGACGCTGTCCCGTCCTCTCTTTCGGCCGAAACCGTGCGACGTTCTCCTTTGCCTGCTGCAACTCACTCGGCGTTAGTGTGTTCTCGATGGTAGGTAGATGGGTGAGGGCCTTTTGATCGCCCTGTGCGGCGGCAAGGCTCGTCCACTGGTAGGCGCTGATGCGGTCTTCTTCAATGCCGACACCCAGAAAAGCGGCCAGGCCGAGCGCGGACTGCCCGAGTGGATCTCCGTATTCTGCAGCGGCTCGATACCAGCGCACCGCGGTCTCGTCATTCCTCTCTACGCCCACCCCGCTCGCGTAGAGCAGACCCAAAACCGATTGGGCAGCCGGGAGTCCGTCCTTCGCCGCACTTTTCAGCCAACGAAGACCTGTTTCTGGATCTTCCGGAGATTGTGCGCCTGAAAGCAACCACATCCCCAGAATGAACTTGCACCGGGCATCGCCCTCGCGCGCTCCTCGCTTGACGGCAGCCGTCGCCGCTTCTTGGTCTTCGTTCTCGATGTGTTCGGTGGCTCGGGCCAGGCAATCGAATGCCTGTGCGGGTCGAACGAAGAAGAGAATCGCGAGTGCGCTGGCGACGGTGGCCGCAACCCTCATGAATTCAACCCCTGGTGGTCGAAGCGCGCAGCTTCGCCTCTCGACGATCCCACGGAATCCTACTCTACCGGCGAGCACTCGAACTCGCGAATTCGGGTATGGATCTCGTCGCGGAGTTCGTCTGCGATGAACGGGCTTCCGAGGCGAATCTTTCGAAGGGCCTCGAGTGTTTCCTCGCAGCGCTCCATCCCGTCCCACGCCTGCTCGGCAAAGGACCAGATGGGATTCCAGCGACGTGGATACGTATCGAGGGCTGCTTCGAGCCAGCGCTTCACTGCGTCTGGATCTTCTCTCAACGAAGCGACGAACATGAGCTCTCCGTAGATGAAGAGCTGCATTGGATCCATGCGTTGGGCGGCGAGCAGCGCGACGTTCGCCTTTTCGAGATCGCCGCGTCTCCGCCAGCGGAAGCTGCGGCTGAGTTTCAGATCGACACCGTCTGGGAGGAATTGGGATGGCTGAGTGAGCTTGGTTCGCGTCGGTCCAGCCGGCGGAAAGAGCAGCGCGCTGCGCGGGTCGATGTAGGCCACGCGCCACGCCGGGCGCTCTCTTCGAAGGGCGGCGGCGATGCGCGAGTGGGTCGGAACGAGGGCGGCGTCGACCTCGTAGGCCTCGAACTTCTCCCGCCAGTGCTCTGCGGCATCCATCATGCTGAAGTAATCGGCCGCGAAATTGTCGTCGTAGAGCGTGCTCGCGCGACTGTCGATAAAGATGGGAATACCCGGGGCCTCGAGCATCAGGTAGCCCCCCCAGGCGTAGTAGTTGAACAGGTGTTTCGGGGGATTGGGCATGGCGGCCAGATAGGCGGCCGCGCCGCTTGGGTAGGACTCGGCGCTGGTCCAGCGTTGGAGTGGACGCGGAAGCAAACGAACGTCGCTCCACAACAGGATTGCGACCAGCAGCGCGGCGGCGCTTGCGATCAACCGAATTCGTGGGGTCGAGAGCGCTGTGAGGCGGCGGCTTGCAACGTCCCAAATCGCCCCCAGCCCAAGCGCTGCGAGTGGGGCCGCACTGATTGCGAAGAGCGGGATGAAGCGTCGCGCGCTGATGGCCATCACGGCTGTTATGACGGAGAGCGCGATCGAAAAGCGCGTGGCCTTGCCACGGAGGGCACCTAGAAGCGAAAAAAAGACCATCCACCAGAAGCGACCCGCGTAGGTTCTCGGGTCCAGGCTGAGGGCGACGGCTTGCCACTCGATGATCGCGCTAAAAGGAGATTCGTAATAGATGTGCTGGAGGGGAACTCCGTAGATCGCGAAACCCCACGGGTTGAGACCCACCGCGAGCGCAGCGCAGATTACACCGATCCACGTCGACCGAGGGAGCGGCTGCCGACGCCGGACGGCCTGCTCGGTCTGCAGCAGTGCCCACAGGCCAATCACCCCGAGTCCGAACGCGAAACCGCCGTGCAGGTTTGCCCAGAGCGCCAGCAACGGAGGCCAGAGCCAAGGTGCGCGTCTCCAATCGAGGGTCGAGAGCAGAAGGGCCGTGAAGAGCAGGGTGACGACGTGGGGGCGCAGATCGAAAAACCAGTGGCAGGTGGCGGCGACGAGCCAGGTTGCGGCTCCGGCCGCCAACCAGGAGTGGCTGACCCGCCAGGTGTTCCACGCGACCAGGGCGAAGAGAACGACGAGCAGGGCGAGTTGGAGCCAGGCTGCGAAGTCTGCGTGACCGTCGTACGCGAGCCAGAAGAGCCCTCCCCAGAGCCACGAGTGATTGGTCCAGGCTTGACGGTTTGCGGTGTGCGAGAAGGGATCGGCAGTCGGAATCTCGCCGTGCTGCCAGAGGTACTGGCCCGACGCCAGATGCCACCAGAGGTCCGAGCCATCGACGTGTGGTTGCGACCACGAAGTGGCTCCGACCAGGATCGCCATCAGCGCAATCGCGCCCGAGGCGCGTTGCAGCAAATGGGAAGCTCTGTTCGGAGATCTCGAATTCATCAGTTCGAGCGTATACTAGAGCCAACTCGTGTAGCCAATCGGATCGGAGGAGGTCTGGGGATGTTCATCTCATCGCCCCGATGGCAGTCGCATCTACCGCTGGTGGCTCTCTTCTTTCTGCTTCAGCTGATGCCAGCCGCGTTTGCCCACGCCGAGTCAGCGCCCGGATCTCGCACGGATCGGCCCATCGCGTTGGTGGGTGGGATGTTGCTCGACGGTTATGAGGCTGCGCCAATTCATGACGCGGTGGTCGTCCTGCAGGGTAGGCGGATCATCGCCGCCGATGCGCGAGGCAAGGTCGAGATTCCGAAGGACGCCCACCGGATCGATACGCGCGGCAAGACCATCATGCCGGGCCTCGTGGATCTCCACATCCATCTGGACCTGATCGGCCACGGAGACTACACGCGCTACTACGAGTTCTTGCGCGGCCTCGACCGGCTGCCCGAAGTGATGCCAATCTCCGCCAAGCAGTTGATGCGCGCCGGAGTGACCAGCGCGCTGGACCTGGGAACTCCGTTCGAGATCCTCGCCGTACGCAAGCAGATTGAGGATGGATCGATCCCCGGCCCGCGCTTGAGTATTTCGGGCCCCTGGATTACCCGCGTTACGCTCGAAGGTGTCTTGCCAGAATACGAGCATCGCATTTCCAGCGCTTCCGAGGCACGCCGTCGAACCCGCGAAAACATCGAACGCGGAGCCGACGTGATCAAAACCTGGCTCGGTCTCACACTCGAAGACTTGAAGGCCGTCGTTGACGAAGCCCACAAACACGGCGTCAAGGTCCACACGCACCTCTACGACCCCGACGACATCGAGATCGCAATCCAGGCGGGTGTCGATGTATTTCAACACATGGGGTCGGCGCGCAATCCTCCCTACGCCGAAGATCTGGTGATGAGGATCGCGCATCGTCAGATTCCGATCGTTCAGACGGTGTCGCACCGGATCTGGGTCTATCCGGCAACCGTGGCCTTTCCGGAGCGCCTCAGCGATCCCGTTCTCGAGCGAGACATGCCCGCGGACATCTTTGCCGAGTTACAGGCGTCGTTTCGAAATTTTCACCGCCTGAGTTATTTCAGTGAGATCGGTACGGAAACGCGCAATGCCCGCAAGTCCGCGCATCAATTCATCCAAGCGGGTGCTTATATGGGTGTCGGAACCGACGCGGCGAGCCCGTTGAATTTTCACACGGAAGCGATGTGGTACGAGATGTCGGCGTTGGTCGATCTCGGAATGACACCGATCCAGGTGATTTCCGCAGCTACGAAAACCGGTGCCGAAATCCTCGGTAAGAGCGCTGAGCTGGGCACCATCGAGCCCGGAAAATTGGCAGACCTGCTGATCGTCGACGGCAACCCACTCGATGAGATCAAGCTGATGAAGAACGTCCTCGTGACGATCCGAGATGGCGTGCCCTGGTTCGATCCGATGGGCGCGACCGTGCCCGGGGTCGAGGAAGTCGGGCGCACCTATTGAGTTTCGGCGCTCGCCATGCGATTTCGCAGGCGCGATGTCCCGCGATGCCACAGCTCGGCACTGAATCCGCGGTGCGCCGGCTGCGGGATACGGGCTAAACTCCCAGCATCGGCGCGCGCGCCGAGCCCGCCATGGAGCCCCGGCGCGAAGCCCCGAAAGGTAGACGTGGAGACCCGAACGTAGACGTGGTGATGTAAGCACGGACGTCGCAATCTGGAGGGGACGGAAATGAGCCCGAGAGTCCGTCGACTCGTCCAGTTGCTTGCGGTGTGTGGAGTGGGAGTCGCGATGTTGCCCACGAGTGAAGCAGGGGAACCCGAAGCCAAAGCTGCGCAAGACACCAACAGCGAAGCGCGCTGGGTGACCGAGCGAACCGAGATGGTGAGCCGCCAGATTGCCGCGCGGGAGGTCCGCAACCCGCGGGTTCTCGACGCGATGCGCGAAGTGCCACGGCATCGGTTCGTTCCGCTCGATTCCCGGGATCGCGCCTACCTCGACCGCCCGCTTCCCATCGGATATGGCCAGACGATTTCACAGCCGTATATCGTGGCCGCGATGACCGAGTTGCTGCATCCCGAACCGACGGATCGGATACTGGAGATCGGCACAGGATCCGGTTATCAGGCCGCGGTCGTTTCGCGCCTGGTCGCGAAGGTCTACACGATCGAAATCGTGCCCGAGCTCGCCGAGAGTGCCGCGAAGACGCTTGCGGAACTCGGCTACGTGAATATCGAGGTGACCAGCGGGGATGGCTACCGCGGCATCCCGAAAGAAGCGCCTTTCGACGGTATCCTGGTCACCGCGGCACCCGACGAGATTCCGGCACCGCTGATCGAGCAACTTGCCGTCGGCGGGCGAATGGTGATCCCCGTTGGCGATTTCTATCAGCAGCTCACGGTGGTCGAAAAGACCGAAAAGGGAATCAGCAAACGCACGGTTTTCCCCGTGCGCTTTGTTCCCATGACGGGTGAAGCCACTCGCTGAACGCCCGCTGTTCGTTATGCGGTGGCACTCGGATCGGTGGACCGATCCGCCGAATCTTCCCGGGGCTCCTCATCGGATCCCGTCGACTCGTTCGAAACCTCGGATCGGGTCGGAAGCTCTTCGATCCGGAGGGTCCCCGTCGGGCAGTTCTTCACGGCAGCTTCGACTTTGGCTCTCAACTCCGGCGACGGGCGCTCCTGAATCAGCGAGACCTTGCCAACCTGAGGGACGCGAAAGACCTCGGGGGCCTCGCCCATGCAGACCGCGTGGCTTTGGCAGAGGTCGAGATCGCAGACCACCCGGAAGGGTGTTGCAGCGGTTGCCCGAGCGGACGCAGCCGCTTCGGACTCTGCAAGCGCCGGAGTTCGCCGAGTCGCCTGCGGCTGACGCCGGCGATAGCGAACGCGACACGGTTGGCTCGGACCGATGACGAGGCCGTGAAAATCGGATCCGATCTTGTCGCTCGTGGAGGAGAATTCGTATCGCCCGAGCAGTGTCGCGAGGATGGTCTTGATCTGCAGGCGCGCAAACGCATTCCCGAGGCATTTGTGGCGTCCCCCGCCGAATGCGATGTAGGCGAACGGGTGCATGGCCTTGACTCGCTCTGCAGAAAAACGCTGCGGGTCGAAGCAGTCCGCGTCTTCGAAGGCTTCGGGGATGCGCTGCGAGACGGTTGGCGAGAGCAGCAGCCAGGTGCCCACCGGGAAGCGGTAGTCCTTGAATTCGAACTCCTGCATCACGACTCGGATCAGCAGGAACAAAGGAGGGTGGAGCCGAAGCGCCTCCATCACCGCCCAATCGCCTTCCGTGAAGTCCCGCAGAGATTCGAAGCTGACCGCTCCATCTCTCTCGTGGAGATCGTCGACCTGTTCGACGACCGTCCTTCGACACGCCGGGTTCTGCATCAACTCGAGGATCGTCCAGGCGGTGGTCACTGAGCTCGTGTGGTGGCCCGCAAACATCGCAGCCAGCAGCATGCCGGTGATCTCGTCGTCGGTCAGCGCCGCTCCGCTCTGGTAGCGGGCCTCGATCAGGGTCTGGAGAAAATCCTCTCCTACTTGCCCCGACCGTCGTCGCTCTTCGATGATCGTGCCGATCATTTCGACGAGTCTCACGCGCGCTTTGTCGCGGGCGCGAAAGGAGGGCAGGGGGAGGTGCGCGTTGATGTAGGCCAACGGCGTGATGCCCCGCTCGAGATCGTGGTAGACCTGGGCGAATTCGTGCGTCATGTCGTGCCGGAACTCTCTTCCCAACAGACAGTGCGCGGAAGTGAAGTTGGTCAAGACCCGGCAGTAGTCGACGAGATCGATCTCACCTTCGTCGCCCCAATCGGCGATGCTGGCTTCGACTTCTTCGACGATGATCTCGCCGTAGGTCCGCATCCTCCGGTCCTTGAGGGCCGGCAGCAGCATCTTGAGCTGTTCGTCCATGCGTTCCGGCGGGGCGTCGTAAACCATGTTCTTGCCGAATACCGGCGTCATGATCTTGTACGCTTCTGCGGGATTGAGCTGGCTGTCCGGAGCCCGAAAGACCGCCTCGTGCGCCTCCGGACCGAACAGCGCGACCATCTTCTTGTTCGCGATCCGCAGGCCGGCCACCTCGCCGAGTTCGCGTTGTGCGCGGAACAGCAGCTCGATCGTGGAGCGGACGAACTCCACGGTGTGGCCGATCACCGGCAGTCCGCCGGAGAGCTGCGGCGGAGTGGAGCCCCCGGTGCGTCCCGAGCGCGGCGAGCGGCGGGCGGCTCGGTCGGTGATGGATGAGGTTTGCACGGGGGCCTCGATTGGGGGGGCGGCTAGCGTGATTTCGATCGCTGGACGGGATCCCAAATCTAAGGGAATCATCTATGCTCGGACAGTCCGGATTCCACGCTATTTGTGATTTAAGCCGTAAATCCTCCGATGCTGGTCCGATTTGGACCCAAATCCGCGGGAGCGAGAGATGTCCCTCTTCGTGATGCTGAGTGTCGTTCTCGCATTGTCCGGAGGTCTGCTGATCGGCCTGACGCTGTTGTTTCGAATGCCCGTTACCGAGGGCCACCGCATTCGCGAAGAGCCGGTGAAAACGCCCAAAGGCTCGAAGTTCTGGCGCATCGCAGTCGTCAACTCGGTGCTGTCGATTTCGATGGTGTACGGACTGACCTACCTGCTCTACGGCGTTCTCTTCTATGAATCGGCGGCCTCACTCTGGCGGATGCTGTTGGAGGGCGTCTCGATCCTGATCACATACGACTTCGCCTACTACTTGGTGCACCGTTATCCATTCCACCAGTGGCAGCTGCTGAGGAAGGTTCACGCGGTTCACCATACTGTTCGCTTCCCGACCGCCTACGACAGCCTCTACATGCACCCTGTCGAGAACGTCATTGGCCTGTTGCTGCTGATGCTCTGCACCTTCCTCGTTGGCCCCGTGAGTATCTACTCATTTGCGGGCGTGTTCGTCATCTATTCCTTCTTGAACATCTTGAATCACACCGGCCTCGAGCTGCCGTTTTTCCCGTTTCGAACGATCAGCTACCTCTCGCAGAAGCACGACGCTCATCACGTGAGCATGCGATCGGGAAACTACGCCTCGATTACGCCCCTTTTCGATCATCTCTTTGGTACGGCCGAATAGATAATGCTGCGCACCGGTCGCATCCCTCGATGCGCGGGCAAAATGGGACAGCCGAGCGATTGCAGTTGGCCTTCCATGCCCCACGTAAACGAGGGCATTATTTTCGTCGTTAAAACACGAAATTAGCCCGCAAAAGCGGGTCGACTTGTTGTACGGTTCCCGCGCCACAAGGAGGCATTCGGCAGTCGTCATGAAGATTGGAATTCCCAACGAAATTGATCCTGGTGAGCGGCGGGTCGCCGCAACTCCGGACAGCGTCAAGCGGCTAATAGGACTGGGATTCGAAGTCCTGGTGGAGAGCGGTGCGGGTGAAAGCGCTGGCTTCGCCAACGCCGAATACCAGGAGTCCGGCGCTGAGATCTCGGCCGACACCGCCGCGGTCTGGAGCTGCGAACTGGTCACCAAAGTGTGTGCACCGCAAACGAGTGAAATCGGCCTCTTGCGCGAGGGTGGGGTGCTGGTCTCCCTGCTGTTTCCGGCGCAGAACGAAGCACTCATCGAAGCGCTCGCTGCGCGCGGGGTGAGTGTCATTGCGCTCGACGCGATTCCGCGCGTCTCCCGAGCTCAAAAGTTGGACGTCCTTTCTTCCATGGCCAACATCGCGGGATATCGCGCGGTCATCGAGGCCGCCAACGTCTACGGTGGGCAGTTCACCGGGCAGATTACGGCCGCGGGAAAAACGCCTCCCGCAGAAGTCATGATCATCGGAGCCGGTGTCGCGGGCCTGGCGGCGATCGCTGCGGCGCGCGGTTTGGGCGCGGTCGTCAAGGCGTTCGACACGCGCCCGGCCGTCAAGGAGCAGGTCGAAAGCCTGGGGGCTTCCTTCCTCGAGTTGGATTTCGAAGAGTCGGGCGAAGGCGGCGGTGGTTACGCGAAGGTCATGAGCCAGGAGTTCATCGACGCCGAGATGGCGCTGTTTCGCGAACAGGCCAAGCGGGTGGACGTCA
>JAFDAW010000317.1 GCA_019313605.1 Deltaproteobacteria bacterium | reverse complement strand
GGGACATCGAGGCCGCTCTGGCGGCCGCACGGGTCGCGATGCAAAAAGCTGCGAGGGTGCGTTGAGCCCCTCCCGGGCGTTGGCTAGGATGCGCGCCGTCCTCCGGGGTCGCAGTTTGCAGCGATGGCCGGGGGATGCCGCGTTTTCAGTCACCGGTCTCCGGTGACGGGCCGGCAAGACGAGAAGAAGTCTCGAACCGGTCAAGACCGGCGACAGGGTGCCGTTTACCAGGGCGCGTTCGAAGCCGTGATTGCGCTGCTGATTGCGGTCGGATTCGGCTACTGGCTGGACGACTATTTCGATACCGCACCCTGGCTTCTTCTGATTGGAACCGCGATCGGATTTGCGTCCTTCACCGTCCGACTGATTCGCCTCGGTCGTTGGATGAAGGATGAGAACCCGGACGAAGCCAGACAAGACGACGAGAGCGAATGATGAGCATCGACCCCATCGAGCGTTTGAACATCGCGATTTCCGCGAGCGCGGTTGCGACTTCGCTCGCGGTGGCGACGCCCGCGTTCGCGACGAGCCTCGCGGTCGGGGCCGCGCTCGAAGCCGCAAACTTCCGCGCGATGCGACGCTCCGCACAATTCTTGTTCTGGGGCGTGATGCCCGGACAGCGCGCCTGGGCGGCCGTTTTTGGGCTGCGCTTCATTCTGCTCGCGACCGGAATCTGTGCGGCACTCTATTTTGGAGCCGATGCCGCTGGCTTGTTGATTGGGCTATCGCTGATCATGCCCGCGACGGTGATCGAGGCCTGGCGGTCGCGGCCGCCGGTTGATGCGAATGCGCCGCGCCTCGACGACGACGATCCGAGTTGGGATCGTTGGAATCCCTGGCTCGCGCGCGAGTCGAAAGTACGTGACGAAGGCGAGGAGGAGAGCCGGTGAACATCTACACCCCGCTCGAATCTGCGGTTCCGTGGGTCGTTCAAGCTGCGATCCTCGCCGGCATCTTGATGCTCGCGGTGGGCATGTTGATTCGCCGCAGAATCGCCATCGAAAATGGCGGGCTGGTTCCCGACGAGGGCGTGACGATTCGCAATTGTTTCGAGGTGGTCATCGAGGCACTCGCAAACCTCGCCCGCGATCGAATCGGCGACGATTGGCGCAAATACTTCCCGATCGTCGGCACGATGTTCATCTTCATCCTGTTTTCAAACTTGATCGGACTTCTTCCCGGTGTCGAAGGTGCAACCTCGGATGCAAACACCACCTGGGCCTGGGCGGTGATCTCCTGGCTCGTCTACACCTGGGTGGGCGTCGAGAAGCACGGCTTGCAGAGATACCTGATCAAGTTCATGGGGCCGAGCTTCTTCGAACGCGAGATGTTCGGCCGAACCGTGCACTTCCGCCTGTTGGCTCCGATCATTCTCGCGATCGAACTACCGCTGGACGTGGCTCGGATCCTGACGCTAGCCGTCAGGCTCCTGGCGAACATGTTCGCGGACCACACGGTCATCGCGGTCTGGATTTCGCTGGTTCCGATTGGCGTGCCGGCGATCTTCATGGGATTGGGATTGATCGTCTCGTTCCTGCAGGCCTTCATCTTTTCTCTACTCACCATGATCTACATCGGTTTGGCGCTCGAGGAGCCCCACTAGAGGGGCCTCGGCAAAGAGCCACGCTCAGCAAGGAGACAACTGTGATTCGAAAATTTGGAAAAGTCGTACTTTGGAGCCTGTTCTTGATCGCGTTGCCGATGGTGGCGGGCGCCGAAGACGGCAGTGGCGGTGACGGAAAGTGGGGCTACGCGCTCGGCGCGGGTCTCGCGATCGGACTCGCCGGGCTCGGCTGTGGGATCGGCCAGGGCCTCACGGCGGGCAACACGACCGCCGGCATCGCGCGCAACCCGGGAGCGTCGGGCACGATGTTCACGAGCTTCATCCTCGGCATGGTGCTCATCGAGTCGATTGCCATCTACGGACTCGTGATCGCCTTCATGCTGCAGGGCAAGATCTGAGCACTCCAGCTGGGATGCGGAGCCGCCGGGCGGAAACTCGACGTGGAACTCACCCCTGTATAATTCCACGGCGAACCCAGTGTCCCCGCCCGACGACTCCAGTCCCGCCGGCCCCCGGTCCCTTGAAGGGGCATTGGCGGGTGTGCCCGAAGGCACACTGCTCCTAGAGCAAGTGCCGTGCCGACGGGCCGATCACTCGCTCCAGTTTAATTTCTGCAGCGATGTCGAGGACTTAGATGTTCAGAGCCGGCTCGGCTTTCGCGTTGTGTGAACGGCTGACGGTCGTATCCCCGTGAACGCCGGGCGCCTGATCGCATTCGAAGGCCTCGACGGCAGTGGTAAGAGCACGCAACTCGAGCGATTGGCGGCGCGCTTGCGCGACGCCGGCTGCGACGTCGTCACGACCTGCGAACCCACCACCCTTCCGAGCGGTCAGCGCATTCGCGAAATGGCGCGTTCGGATCAGCCGCTCGCACCCGAGGAAGAACTGCGCTGGTTCGTCGAAGACCGGCGCGTGCACGTCGCCGAGGTCATCGCGCCTGCACTGCGCGCGGGCCAGATCGTGTTGACCGACCGTTACTATCTTTCGACCGTCGCCTATCAGGGTGCGCGCGGCCTCGACTACGAGCAGATTCTCGCGGACAGCCAGGAAGAATTTCCGATTCCCATCCTCGTGCTGCTGCTCGAGATCGATCCACAGATCGCGTTCGAGCGCGTGCACGCGCGGGGCTCCGAGATCGAGGGGGTCTTCGAACGGCGCGAATTTCTCTCGCGAGTCGCTTCTGTCTTCGACGCCCTCGACTGCACCTACCTGGAACGCGTGCCCGGCGACGGAGCGCTGAATCAGATCGAAGCCATCATCGCCGAGCGGGTCAGCGTGCGTCTCGGCCTCGACCTCGGCTAACCCCCCTTCAAGAAACGCGCATCAAGAGCCTGTTTTCGCCGCGCGCAGCACCCC
>JAFDAW010000084.1 GCA_019313605.1 Deltaproteobacteria bacterium | reverse complement strand
GAGGTAGCCGTTCTCCCATCGCGGCAGGCGCCCGAGCGTGGGCTTCTGGAACGGCGCCGAAGCCCGCATGGCGAGCAGGTCGCCACGGTGCTCCAGCAGCTTGGCCTCTTCGAGTTGAGGCAGGATCTCCGCGCAACCCGACACGGTTCGCAGCCTCAGTTCTTCGGTGAGCGAATCGTCGAATTCGTCGCGCGAGCTGATGCTGCCCACGTACTGGCTCAGGATCACCTCGCCGTTCAGTTTGGGGATGATCCAAAAGTCGCCCGCGCCGAGCGTCTGGAAGGGCAATCCCCCGGGCACCTCGACCCGAACGCACTCGGTCATGGCCAAATTCATCGGGAGATCGACACCGAGGTGCGATACCACGCGGTGCGACCAGGGGCCGGCGGCGATCACGAAGTGGTCGGCCTCCAGCAGGTCGCTCGTCGCGAGTTTCAAGCCGGTGATCCGATCTCCCCGCGTGGCGAATCCCACTGCTTCCCCTTGCTTCATGCGGGCGCCCAGGCGCTCGGCTGCCTGTGCGAGGCCCAGGGTGTACTTGTACGACTCGACCTGACCCTCCGGGTTGGTGATGCCCGCGACCCATTTCGACGCGAGCGACGGAAAGACCTCCCGCAGCTGTGCAGAGTCGAGCCAGCCGGTCTCGATCCCCCCAGCCTGAAGGTACGGAGCCAGCAGGCCGTCACGTCCCTCCTCCTCGATATCCGCTTCGGTGAAGAGCAATGTGTTGAGCGACTCGCCGTACTCGACGTCGATGCCGCCTCGCTCGGAGATCTCGAGGGCCAGGTCCGGCATTCGTTCGTACGACGACGAGAAGAGAGAGAGCCAGTTTCCGACGGTGTCGTCCGCGGGCATTTCGGCGAGGTCCACGCCGGCAGCGTCGTCGATCGGGTGGTGCATGACTTCGTCGGCGATCAGCGTCGGCGGGTACGAGAGCACAGCCCAGGCCTTGCCCGAGGCGCGCGTTCCGATCGACTCGCGCTCGACCACGGTGGAGTGCATCCCGCGCTTGCCGAGGTGGTAGGCGATCGAAGAGCCGATGACTCCGGCTCCAACGATGACGACGTCGCAGTGAGGCATGGCGGCTCCCGATGATGTTTTCGGGAAGCTAGCCCACGACACTCGCGCGCCAATGACCGCGAAGCGGCGTGTTTTCAGTCGAGCAGGGTGTTCGTTTCGATTCCCTGTCGGACGACGAAGACCTCGGGGCCGTCTGCGTACAGCGGCAT
The DNA here is from genome assembly GCA_019313605.1 of Deltaproteobacteria bacterium. Taxonomy (GTDB): domain Bacteria; phylum Myxococcota_A; class UBA9160; order UBA9160; family SMWR01; genus JACZVU01. Next base: position 9,043 of record JAFDAW010000084.1, on the reverse strand, counting down.
CCGATGCGCGATCCAGGGACTGGATGAGGCCGGGTCGAACCAGAACGAGAGTCGCGGCACGACGGCTTTGGCCAGCAGGGAGAAGACGGAGCCGAAGTCGGGGCCGTAACGAACCTCGACGAGCGCGTCGCCACCGTCGGTGGCCTCGTCTCTGCGCACGACTTTCGCCTGGAAGTCCAGCAGCTTGGCATTGTATCGGCAGAGCAGAATCTGGAAATCGACAGTCGCAACATCGCCCTTGACGAGTGGATCGAAGAGCAGAGTGAGCGGTACGTTGGCGATGCGATCATCGGTCGGTAGAGGCACGCGTTGCGTGCGCATGCCCTCGCCGTCTGCATGGGGGCGGCTGCAAGTTGCCTCGCCGGTGGTGTGGTCGATGCGCATCGTGCCCAGCGGTCGATTGTCCGCATCGAAGGAGCTGGACTGCTGGTAGACCGGGCGCAGCAGGTTGGTATCGACAATCGGCGAAAGCGTTGCGGTTGCGATCGTGTGCGGACCACCGTCAACGCCACTTTCGGCAATAATGCGCACCGTTCCGTCTTCGAGTTTCTCGATTTCGAAGTTCGCATCGCCGACGCGCTGGCGGCCCTCGTCGAAGGTTGCCGCCTGGATCTTCCCGAAGCTGGTCGGGTAGGCGAGCATCAGCTCCGAATCGGCCCAAGCGGATGCGGTTGAAATCAGTGACGCGGCAACGGCGAGCAGGAGGCCTTTGGACCGATCCCCCCCCAAGGTCAATCTGAGATTCAACGGCTCAGGCTCCTACTTTTCGGGTGTCGCTTCGTCGCATCAACCAGCCAAGACCAACCCAGCAGCTTGGACGAGTAGAATCCCGAAGTCCCCGGTATCATATTTTCGCGCGGTTCTAGTTTCGCCCGCCGAATGGATGCGGCTCTCGACCGGGAGACCGCGGGTGGTATTTAGCCGACTCCTGAAAGGCGAGGGGGCTCCCCAACCGGGCGAGAGTGTCCCACAGACTTCGGCTCAACGAAAGCGCGGGTGTGTCAAATCCAGGTAGAATCCGTGGCCCCGCGGGGCGAACCAGGAGCGGAAATCGCCCCCGGTTTCGGGCCAGCCGGCCCACGACTGGCTGCACCTGTCGGCGGGGCTTCGAATCGGACCTGAAACGCTCCACTCAGCTGTTTTTCCTCAGGAAGGGGTTGACTGGAGCGTCCGTTTGACGCACTCATACCGCCTCGCAGGAGGCTATCGAAGTGGCACAACGCATACGAAAAGGCGACCTGGTTCAGGTCGTCACAGGGGCAGATCGCGGCAAGCAGGGTCGCATCATCGCCGTCCGAGCCAATGGAATGATTCGGGTGGAGAAGGTTCGGCTTCAAAAGCGGCACCTCAAGCCCGGGCGCCGCGATGCCCGAGCTGGCGGTATCATCGAGCAAGAGGGTTACATCAATCCCTCGAATGTGATGCTCGTCGACCCGTCCGACAACAAGCCGAGCCGGACGCGCATTCGTGAAGAGGACGGTCGGCGCATTCGCGTCTTCGCCAAGAGCGGTGAAGCCGTGCCCGAACCTCCGAGGAGCTAGGCGGCCATGGCCAAGAAGGGTAAGCGCGAGAAAATCAAGCTCGAGTCGTCAGCGGGTACCGGGCATTTCTATACGACGGTGAAGAACAAGACGAATACGCCTGGCAAGGTCGAACTCAAGAAGTACGATCCTGTAGTGCGCAAGCATGTCGTGTACAAGGAAACGAAACTCAAGTAGCAGCGGTTCTAGCGCGGCTGCTCTCAAACTCGAGATTCACTAGGGGTGAGAAGATGACCTGGGTAATCACGCGGCTCTGCCGCGACTGCGTCGATCAGGGTTGTGTAGAGGTTTGTCCGGTAGATTGCATTTACGTCTATGACGGAGAAGACAAGAGCACCTTCCCGAATCAGCTCTATATCGATCCCGAAGAGTGCATCAACTGCGGCGTGTGTGAGCCTGAGTGCCCGTGGGAAGCCATCTTCGAGGACGAGCAGGTACCGCCGGTCTTTACCGACGACACGGGGCTCAACGCCAAGATCCTCGACGACAAGGACTCCTTTTCGGTTCCCGAGGTTGAGGAGAAGCCCAAGCCGAGTCCGCAGCAGATCGAAGAGAACAAAACCAAGTGGGGCTATTCGGCGTAGTTGGGTCGGCCCATAGGGTCATCCAATCTACGCTTCCGGTGTAATAGGCCGGCCTGAAAAGGCCGGCCTATTTGTTTCAGCGAGATTTCATCCCACCCGGTCGAATGCCTCGGCCATGACCTCGACGGGCGCGTCCAGCCCGGTCCACTCGCGCAGTTGCTCCGCAGCCTGATGAACGAGCATCCATTTGCCCGGGATCGTGCGCGCGCCTCGCGAAGCCGCATCCCGCAGCAGCCGGGTTTCGGGGGGTTGGTAGACGGCGTCCATGACCACGGCGGCTGGATCGATCCAGCTCGGATCGACTGGCGACTCGTCTCCGGCGAGGCCGACGGATGTGGTGTTCACCAGAATGTTGTGGGGGATATTCTCGAGTGCGGAGATCGGGCCGGATGCCTCCGCTTCGAGATCGGCGCAGAGTTGTTCGGCTCGATCTGGACTGCGGTTGAGCACGGTCACGTTCGCACCCCGTGCGCGCAGACCGTAGACCACCGCGCGAGCGGCGCCCCCGGCTCCGAGCACGACTGCTCGCGCATCGGCCACAGCCGTGACGCTCTCGATTGCGCGAACGGCGCCCAGCCAGTCGGTATTCGACCCCACGAGCTTGGCGCCCCGCCGGGTGACCGTATTGACGGCGCCGATTCGCCGCGCGGTCTCGTCGACGTCATCGAGCAATGCGATGACGCTTTCCTTGTGCGGGATCGAGATCGCGAGCTGCCGGATGCCGATCGCGCGCACCCCGGAAATCGCGGCGGCGAGATCTTCCGGCGGCACGTCGAAGGTCAGGTAGACGGCGTCGATTCCCAGCGCCGCAAAAGCCGCATTGTGCATCGCCGGTGAGCGGGTGTGCCCGGCCGGATGCAGCGCGATGCCGCAGAGCTGCGTGTCGGGGCCAATCGTCAGTCTGGAGGTCATCGCGATTCCATCCTCTAGCGCGGAGGCTATCCTATTCCGCACACTGCCGGCACGGAGAGCGAGAAGCGTAGCCGCGACAAGAAAGGGGAGGCTGGATCGATGGCGGATGCAAGAGTGGCGATCATCATGGGGAGTCAGAGCGATTGGGGTGTGATGCGATCCGCCGAAGAGGCTCTCGAGGGCCTCGGAATTACTTCCGACGTTCGCATCATCTCGGCCCATCGCACCCCAGAGCGGTTGACGACTTTCGTTCGCGAAGCGGAGGAGGGCGGCATCGAGGCGATCATCGCGGGCGCCGGCTGCGCGGCGCACCTCGCCGGGGTGACCGCAGCCCACACCGTCTTGCCCGTGCTCGGCGTCCCGTTGGAGGGCTCCGCACTTCAAGGGCTCGATGCGTTGCTGGCCACGGTCCAGATGCCCGGCGGCATTCCCGTCGCGACGTTTGCGATCGGGAAGGCAGGTGCCAAGAACGCAGCGTTGTTCGCCGCGGCCATCATCGCGCGCTCCGACGAAACGGTGCGCGAAAAACTCGTCAAATTTCGCGAAGCTCAATCCGCGGCAGTACCGCACACCCCGAAACGAGACTGATTCGAAGCGCGGCGCGCCCCGCTATTGGCGGCTGCGGGCGAGCGCGGCCTTCAGGTCTTCCCAGACGACCCTGCGATTCTGATCCGTGTACTGGCGTAGCAGGAAGGCGGGGTGGAAGGTTGGCATCAGCGGAATGCCTCGATACTCGTGCCAGGTTCCGCGAACTTTCGAAATTGCGATATCGCGTCCCAGCAGCAGGCTCGTGGCAGGGCGGCCCAACGCGACGATCGTGCGGGGTTTGACGGCCTCGATCTGACCGTCCAGAAACGGTTTGCAGGTGGAGACCTCGTCGGGCTGGGGCGTGCGATTATTGGGGGGTCTGCACTTCACGATGTTGCAGATGTAGACCTCGCTGCGTGGAATCTCGAGCCCGAGTTCGATCATTTGTGTCAGCAGTTCACCCGCTCGGCCCACGAAGGGCAATCCCTGTCGATCCTCCTCTTTTCCCGGCCCCTCACCGATGAACATCAATGCCGCGTCGGGATTGCCGTCTCCAAAAACGATCCGATTGCGGCCCTCGCCGAGGGGGCAGCGCGTGCACTCGCCGAGTTCGAGTCGCACGTCTTCGAGGGATTGCGTAGCTCGCGCTTGCTGAGATCGAGCGGGAGCGGGATCGGATTCGGGTGCCGCCGGCGCATCGACGCGTGGACGCAAATCAAACGCGGCGTCGTCTCTCCGCTCGAATTGCTCGACACCTTCCTCGGCCAACTCCTTCAGCGTCGCTCGGGTACTGGCCAGTAGCGAACGCGCCTCGGCGGTCAGCGCGGAGTCCACGTCGATGCTCCCCCGCTCTGTCGATCGACAGAGCGCTCTATTTCCGAGATCGACAGCGCCACGTCGGTCACAGCCGGGATTGCCGCGCTGTCGGCCTTGGGTTTGCCGGTGCCGGGTTCGATCGTGCCGTGTCGCTGGGCTTCGATCTTCTCGAGTACCTCGAATTCGAAACCCGGATCGTTGGCTTCGTCGTGGCAGCGCCCGCAGATCTGCAGGATGACGCACGAGTCGCACTTGTCGCCGAGCGCCACGATATTGCCGATCTTTGCGGTGTCTTCCTTAATGTGTTCACCGCCGGGTCCGTGGCAGGATTCGCAACCCACCCGTGCCAGGTCGGCGTGGGATTTAACCGCGCCATCTTTGGGGAATCCCCCCGGTTGTCCGAATCCCGTGGTGTGGCAAGCGAGGCAATCGGCCTGGTCGCTCTTGCCCTCCTTTGCAAGTGTCGCCACGGCCGCCGCGTGCGGGCTCGCAGCCCAGGTCGCGTACTCGCTCTCATGGCAACTCTGACAGGAATCTGAGCCCACGTGCTCGGCGCTGGTCGGGAGCATGTCTCGCGGAGCGCCGATCTCTTCGAGCAGTGCCTGTCGCTGTTCGAGAGAGAGCTTCGTGACGTGGGCATTCTCCGCGTGAGAGATCTGCGGAAGGAATGTCTCGTATTCGAAGCCGAGTGAGTGCTCCGGCGTGTGACACTTCGCGCAGGCCGCCGAGTAGTCGCCTTCCGGCGCAAAGTCCGGGGAGACATGCGGTCCGCCGCGCCCGTGGCAGGACTCGCAGCCCACGTCTTCCAGTTCGGGAGTCTGCTTTGCACTCGTGAATCCACCTTGTTCGGAATAGCCGACCACATGGCAACTGACGCACTCTTCGTTGTTGGCGTCGCCGTGCTTCACCAGGGTGTCGTAGGCACTCGCGTGCTTGGTGAAGAACCAGGTTTCCTGCTCCAATTCGTGACAGATCCCGCAGGACTCGTTGCCGCTGTAGCCCGACTTCCGGAGCAACATGGGGACGGGGGCTCCCGCAAGCTGGGCCATTCTCATGCGCGCAATGTGCTCGTCTCGCTTGGGCTCCCAACCCTGTACACGGGCGGCGATGCGACCCTTGGCGTCGATGTAGAACGTGTCGGGTACACCCCCGAACACCCCGTATTTGCCCACGATCGCGCCGTCGTCATCAAACGCGACCGGAAAGAAGTCGAGCTTTTTGTCTTTGAGCGCGCGCCGCACGGCAGCCGTCCGCCCGGAGATTTCGACGCCGATCAATGTCGACCGTTTGTCGTCCGGTAATTCGGCCAGCGCCTCGCGGAAGAAGGCCAACGTGTGGTGGCAATGTGGACAGGTGTGAAGGAAGAAGATCAAGATGACCGCCTCGCCACGGTGCGCGGCGAGGTCGAAGCGCTCCTGGCTGTCGAGGATGTCGGCGCTGAAGAGCGGTGCCATCGGTCGGCTTCCCAACACGGGTTCGCTCTCACTCGCGAGAGAGGGTAGGCGCAGGGCCTCTCGGATCTGGCTTTCGATGGCTCTTGCCGGATCCGGTGCATGGGACATCAATTGCTGGATCCCGAAGATGATGAAGCCGTCCGCGTCTACCCCGATCACGGCCATCGGTTGGCGCAGTCCCATGCGCCGTGCGATGGCCGCGGAAGAGTCGTCGAGCACGCTGAAATCGATGCTGTTTTCCTTTGCGAACGAAACGACCTTCTCTCGATTGGATCCCGTGGCGACACCGAGGATGTCGAAGTTGTACTTGCCGCGGAGTTTCGCGATCTCACCGATCGCCTTCGCAGCGGGGGCCGCGGCTTTGACTTCCGGATTGAAGAAGAAGACGACGAGTCTCTTGCCGAGCATCGACGAGATCGCCAAATTCTCGCCTTCGAGCGTTCGGCCTGAAAAGTTTGGCAAGGGCCGCTCGCCGCGTCGGGGTGGCTTCTTGCTTTTTGCCTCGGCCCCGGGTTTTGCGGCCTCCTTCGGTTGCTTGGCTGCGGAGGCGACCACGTCGCCGTCATTGCCGGGCGCTGCGGCATCGCCTGGTGTGGCTTCGCCGCAGGCGATGACTGCGCCGAGGAGCGCCATTGCGAAGATTCGGATCTGCACGCACCGCAGCATACGAGCCGCACCCCCGGCCGGCAAGCGAGCTTCCTCGTCAGAAGATCGTTTCCCGCCCGAAGAGCCGATCGAAGACGCGACGCTCTGCGCGCCTTTGTACGGGTGTGTGTTTCGATTCCGGCTCGGGTTGGCGGCTGCCTGGATCGGGCTTCGCTAGCGGCGGCGATTGGGGTCCAGCTTCTTGCGCGCTGCCGCCAATTGCTCTTTGAAAAAAGCGTTGTCCGGCTCGAAGGTGATGGCCGTCTGTAGGTTGCGGACCGCGTTGGCGAAGTCCGATTGCCGGAGGTTGGCGCTCGCCAGGTTGAAATACTGGCGTCCCTGGGGTGTGCGCCCCTGGGCCTCGGTTTGCTCGCGGCTGCCAGCCGCCTGCGCTTGTGCGAGCTGCATCCTCACGCCCGAGCCGGTTTCGATCTGTTGATCGTAGGCTTTCCGGCGGCGCGGGTTGCGCAAGATGGAATAAGCCTCGGCGATTCGCTTGGCGATCTCATCGATGGCGTGGCGGATCTCTGGATCCTGGTGGCGATTCACGTCCGGATGAAACGTGCGTGACGTATCGTGATAGGCCCGTTTGATGTCGCTCGGCTTGGCGTCGGCGGCCAGGTGGAGCAACTGGTAGTAATCGAGCTCTCCGAGGATCCCAGCGAGAGCTGCAATCTCCGTTGGAGCGAGATGGGGCATCTCTTAGGCCTTCTTTTTGTCGTCGCTTGCCGACAGGTCCGTCCCCGGCCTTTCGAAGAAGTCTTCCTCTAGCTCTTCGGCCTCGGATTCGACGATCGTCGGAGCGGTGGTCGTGAGGTCTTCGTCAATCGCCGTGATCTTTCCGCCCGGAGGCGGTTCGATCGCGGCCGGTGTGAGTTTCACGTCTTCCAGCCCTTCGAGTTCCAGAAGATCGTCGGATTCTGGCAGCAGATCGTCGTCCATCAACGCGGGCGGAATTTCGATCTCGTCCGTGATCAGATCGTCTATTTCGATCGGTCGGAGTGCGGGGTCGGCGTCGACCGGCTCGGGCTCCACGATTGCGACCGGCTCGGGCTCCACGGTTACGACCGGTTCGGGCTCCACGATTGCGACCGGCTCGGGCTCCACGGTTACGGCGGGCTGCTGCGGCGGTTCCGAGATGATCTCTGTGGCCGCCTCCAACGTTCCCTCCGCCGGCGTCCCGTCGTCCAACGCCTCCTCGTCCAACGTCCCCTCGCCGAGTGTCCCGTCGTCCATCGCTTCGTCGCCCAACGCTCCGGCGTCGAGTACTGCCTCGTCGAGTATCCCCCCGTCGAGAATGAGATCTTCATCGGAAACGCTCAGATCTTCCGGCATTTCGCCGATTTCGTCGGGTTGTGCGAGGCTCTCGACAGGGGCTTCCGACTGCTCACCCGCAGTCTTCTCGTCATCCGCCGAGACCACGCGCTCCGTCCGTCCGGTCTCGATGATGTTATCGATGTCGCCTTCCGAGAGACCGGCAGAGAGCGTGATGCGAGTGGAAGCCTGTTTGCCCGTCGAGAGATCCTTCGCCTTCACATCCACGATGCCGTCTGCGTTGATCTCAAAGGTGATGTCGATCGAGACATCCCCTCTGCGCGCTTTCTCGAAACCCGAGAAGATGAACTGACCGAGAAGCTCGTTTTCCTGGACGTCGCGGGATTCACCCTGGTAGACGCGGATGTCCACCGATTCCTGATAGTCCTTGAATGTGGTGAATCTTCGCGTCTGCTCGATCGGCACCGGCGTGTTGCGTTCGATGACGGACTCGGCGAGGCCGCCCGCGACGCCGATGCGCAAGGAGAGCGGCGTGACGTCGAGCAGGAATGCGTCATCGCGCATCGGGTTCACGAGCGATGCCGCGTGAATCGCGGCACCCATCGCGACCACTTCATCCGGGTCGACGTCTGATTTGGGCTCCTGTTGGAAGTATTCGCGCACCGCATCTCGAATCAGTGGCAGTCGTGTGGGACCGCCGACGAGAATGACGCCATCGAGATCGCGCGCAATCACACCCGCCTGCGAGAGTGCCGCGTCGCAGACCCCGAAGGTGCGCTGGATCAGGTCGTGAACCAGCTTCGAGTATTCGTCGATCGAGAGGGATCGCTCGATCGAAAGAGGCTGCCCGTCCGGGCCGGCGATCACGTCCGGAATCCGGATCTCGACTTCCTCCTCTGTCGAGAGGGCTTTCTTGGCTCCCTCGGCGGCCACCTTGAGTTTTTCCAGCGCGAAGGGATCGTTTCGGAGCCCGATGTTGTGTTCGGTCTGAAATTCGTCCGCCAACAGATCGATGACGCGATCGTCGAAATCGTCTCCTCCGAGGAAGGTGTCGCCGCAGGTTGCGAGGACTTCGAATACGTCGTCGCCGATTTCAAGTACGGATATGTCGAAGGTTCCGCCGCCGAGATCCCAGACCGCGACCTTTTGAGTGAGCCCGCGTCCAAAACCATAGGAGAGCGCGGCAGCCGTCGGTTCGTTGAGGATTCGGAGCACTTCAAGGCCGGCGATACGCCCGGCATCTTTGATGGCCTGGCGTTGATTGTCGTTGAAGTAGGCGGGCACCGTG